>JAJXZC010000200.1 GCA_021780275.1 Pseudomonadota bacterium | reverse complement strand
GTTGACGCCGAGCGTGAGCGACTTCGTGCCTTCTACAAAGCCGGGTCCGATGGGGCCGGCCGAGTAGCCGGAGACGTCGTGATACCAGATGACCTTCGGCGTCAGGTTCCAGGCGGAACCGAAGGATGACGCATATTGCTGCATAGCCATCAGGCGATATCCCCACGAGAAGGCCGATGCATATTTGGCTTCAATATGGCAGGTGCCGGCGGCGATGCATGCATCGCCATAGGTAGCGGCCATACCGGGGTTTGCGTGGGTCTTGAACGACATGGGAATGGCGAAGCGGTTGCCATCGGCATCTGGTAGATATTGAAAACCGGCATTTGCCACGAGGATCAGCAGATCGCCGCCCGTCGCTTCCACGAACCAGTTCGAAGGCGTCAGGGTCGACAACGTGTAGAACTGGCCGACCATCGCCCTGGTGCGGCGATACCCCGGAATGACCTCGCCCTGGCCGACCATCTCGCCTGTATAGAGAGGGTCTTCGCCCGGCGCAGGCGTGAAGCCGCCATTGACGGCATCGACACCCTGCAACTCGGTGATGTCGACCTGGAACGGCATGTTCGAGTAATAGGCGAGTTCGCCCGACAGGGCTGTGCCGCCCAGAACCGGGATCGTCGTGTTGAAGCTGCCACCCATCATGTGGATATCGGTCGGATACTGGGCAAGGAGGAGCTTGTTCTTCAGCGACGGATCGTTGATGAGTGCGCCGAACTTGCCGTATTGCGCAAGCAGGCCCATCAACGCCTGGCACATTGTGATCTGGTTTCCCGCATCGTCGAAAAGACCGGTACCCAACGAGCAGTCCGCGTCCGACAAGTGGGGCGTAAAGGCGGCGGAACCGCCGCCCATCGTGTCGGCTGTGAAGGTCGCAATCGGCAGCTTGCTGTGGAAGTTCACGAAATAGAGGCCCATGTCGGTGCCGTCGTTGAGCCAGCCGGCGTAATAGCGAAGCGCTGCGCCCCATTGGCCCTGTTCGCGCGCATTCTGCGACTGGGTACGATGAACGACGACGGGCACGAGCATGGCCAGACTGTTCGGGTCGTTGCCGTCGCGCATCGTGCCGTCAGCATTTGCGTACATTTCGCCTGACAGCATTCCATATGCGCAGCCGTCGCCGAGAGCGTCGCTGACACCGAAAAAGCTGCCGCATGCGGGCAGGGTCGCCTTGTCCCATTCGGCGATATACATGCCCTCGATCGAGAAGTCGTTCGGCAGGCCGAGGCTCGCATAGAGTGTGTTCTGCGGAAGGAATACTTCCTTGAGTTCGGTGCCGGGCTGGTAAAGCGCGCCCACATCCATCGGCAGAAAGGACGAGATGCCGCCTTGTATGAAGGCGCTTTCACCCCAGTTGACGACCTGCCGACCGGCGCGGACGTTCAACGGCTGTCCGGCAACGTCGAAGTTGCCATAAGCATAGGCGTCGAGAAGCTTCAGGCCGCGCAGCTGCCGCCGGTAGGCGTCGCTGCCCTTGTAGTAATCCTCAAGCGAGCGCCGCTGGGCGGGCGCGCCATTCGCGGTCGCCGCGATGGGACCGTAGTCGCCGCTGCCGTCGCCGAGATTGTGGGCGGCGAGATCGTAATAGGCCTTGCCGCTGACGAAGATTCCGTAGTTCTGAAACTTCAGGCTCAACTCTGAGAGAATTTTCAGGGGAGCGGAAAATATCTCTCCGCGTTGGACGTTGACGTTCCCGTCATCATTGTTGACGTCCCAGGTGCGACCGCTGCTGTCAGCGCAACCGCCGTTGTAGACCGAAATATGTGTGCAATTCTGCGCGGCCGTCCGCATACCGGCCGATGCGGAGACGATCGTATCGAGATGACCGTCGATCTCTCCAAACTTCATTTCAAGCGCGAGCGCAGGCGTGGACGCCAGAAGCGCCGTCGCGGCCGCTAGTACCAAGGTCCGATATCGACGTATCGGAGAAACCATTCGGAAAGACATTATCCCCCTCTTTCACCTGACGGCGTTTCTGACTAGTTTTGCATTTCTTCACGCAGATTCAGCAAAGCGCGGGCCCCTCCCTGATGCGATGGCCTCCCTGCTCAACAGCGCTCTGGTCTTTTCGAATAGCGTCGCGTCCATATAAAGGTCACAAGCGGTCAACCAGAGGGTCACTTTCGGTCACAAGATGCGTATTGAACCTGCCTATGTCTCAGCCTTCGCCAATGCGATACGCGAGTGCGGTCACGACCCGGCGCAATTCGGGCTGAAGCGCGAGGCCATTGTCGACGAGGACGAGCTTTTCGATCTGTTTGCCCGCGTTCTTGTTGTGGTTAAAGACCCGACGCTCGCACTTCGTCTTGGTACGTCGCTTCACATTGGCACGCATGGCGTATTGGGCCATGCCCTTATGAGTTGCAGGACGTTGAGGCAGGCGGCGGAGATTCTTGTTCGCCATAATCCGCTGCGGAGCCGTAGCGGCAGCGTCAGCCTTGCGCTGACGCCGGAGCAGGCGATTCTGACCTTCACGCCACCATTTCAAGTACCGGGTGCGCCGTGGTTCTTGCCGGAGGTGTTCCTCGCCGCCGGTACGGCCGTGATTCGACAGCTGTCGGGCTCGGATATTTCAGCCTGCAGCCTCGATTTTGCGCATGCTCCGCATATGGAAGAAAAAAACTATCAGGCCATTCTTGGCCTTCCGGTTTTCTTCGGGCGGACGCAGAACCGGTTTCTCGGACCGCGGGCGGCGGTGGATTTTCCCTTGCCGACCGCGAATGACGCCGTCGCCGAGATGTATCTGCGCCAGTGCGACAAGCTTCTGCGGGAGATGGATGCGGCGAGCGGCTGCGCGTCCGAGGTTCGACATGCGCTTCTCAGTTCGCGCGGACGCTTTCCCTCCGCGAAGGAGGTCGCCGTATCGCTCAACATGAGCGAAAGGACGCTGCGGCGCCGGCTCGACGAGGAGGCAACCTCGTTCATGCAGATCGTGGACGATGTGCGAAACCATCTTGCCAAGCAGTATCTGGCCGAGACGAAGCTCACCATCGCCGAAGTGGGCGAGCTTCTCGGCTTCGACGACGCGGCCAATTTTCGCCGGGCCTTCAAGCGGTGGAATGGATATCCCCCGCGAAGCATGCGAGAAACGGATTTGACGCAGGCGCCCGATGCCGCCGCCGAAGCCGCCGCCAAGGCGGCCGATTGACGCCCGGAGCTATCTTGTCCGAACCCGCGAAACTTGAAATCTACATCGATGCCGATGCTTGTCCTGTAAAGGACGAGGTCGTTCGTGTCGCCGAACGCCATGGATTGCCTGTCTATATCGTCAGCAACAGTGGAATGCGCCCGAGCGGGCATCCGCTGGTGCGGCCCGTGGTGGTGGCGGAAGGACCGGACGCGGCGGATGACTGGATCGTGGAGCACATCGCACCCGACGATATTTGCGTAACGTCCGATATTCCGCTTGCCGCGCGCTGCCTGAAACAGTCGGCCCGGGCGATAAGACCCGATGGAAGCCTTTTCACCGAGCAGAGCATAGGCATGGCGCTCGCCATGCGCGATCTGATGAAGAACCTGCGCGAGACGGGCGACATCAAGGGCGCCAATGCGGCCTTCGGCAAGGCGGATCGCTCGCGTTTTCTGCGGGAGCTCGAACAACTCATTCAGACTTCGCGCCGCCGCTGATCGGTCGTCGTTCGCCGGGGTTTGCGTATCACGGCTCGGGTCGCGCGAGCACGAAGTGCCAGCCGGAAATCCCTGACGTCTCGAACAGGGCCTTTCTGCGCTTGCCGCGGAATTCGTAGGAAACGACGCCGCGCGGCGTTTTCAGGATCGTGTTGACCGCTGCCCGGAGCGACGGGTCACCCATGTCGGCGGGATGCTCGAACATGCGGTCCGGGTCCTTGTGAATGGCGGTGCGGCCTTCGCCATCCAGCGCATAGAAGATGAGATTGTCAGGCATGTGTGCCTTTTGCACGATCATGGCTGCAAGCAGACGGGCGCGAACCGAAACACCGATGGCGCCGACGACTTTGCCATCCTTCGTCACCGGCGCCGCCACGATGATTGAGCGATGGCCGGTCGATTTGCTGATGACGAGCACGCCTTCCACCGCCTTGCCTGCGAGCAGATCGGGGAAATAGGTGCGGTCCTTCAGGCTCTCCTTGCTGAGGTCGCCGTCGGCGGTGTAGTAGCGCCCATCCGGCAGGGCATACCAGACGGCGGCTTCGGTCGTGATGTCCCTGGCGAGCGAGGACAGCGCAGGCTTGATCCTTGCCCAGTCGGCGCTCCGGGCGTCGGAGGTGGCGGCGAGCGCACGCTCGGCGGCGAGAATCCCCGCGAGATGATCCTCGGCCAATGCGCGATAGGCGCCGAGCGCCACGCGTCCGTCGGTGCTGAAATCGTCCGATGCGGCCACGGCCTTCGATGCGGCGGAGGCCGTCGCGGTGAAAGCCATGAAGGCGAGGGCGATCATTAGCGCTCGGATCATACTCGGTCTCTCCTGTTGCCGGTCCGGCGGGCATGTCGAGAACGTGGACGAAGCATCGTCTGCAGGCCATGACCCCCATCAGGCAGGTTGCCCCGAAATGAAGATCGGCCGCTTCTTCGGCCTTGTCACGTCCTCAAGTCAGGGCATCATGTTGCACAGACGAGTCGGGAGAGAACATGCCGCGCAAAAGCGATGCGACACGGGCCGGTACCAAGCAGGTGTCGTCGAGGGAAACGCGGCTGACGCTTCGGCTCGACTTCGATGATGAGGGACGTCTTGGGCCCGGCAAGGTGCGCCTGCTTGAACTGCTCGACGAAAAGGGATCGATCAGCGCGGCGGGGCGAGCCATGGACATGTCCTATCGCCGCGCCTGGCAGCTCATCGACGAACTCAACCGTACCTTCACCGATGAACTCGTGACGACGCAGCAGGGCGGGGCTCGTGGCGGTGGCGCCGTTCTGACGCAAACGGGCAGGGATATTATCAATGCCTATCGCGCGATCGAGAAGAAGACGCTGAAGGCGGCTGCGGTCGAAATTGCGCTGATCGAGCGAGCGCTCGCCAAGCCCTGATCAAAGCACCATTTGCGTTTGTGTCACGACGGCGGCGAGCTTTCCGTCGCCCCGCGTGATGCGCGTCTGCCAGACCATGATCCTGCGTCCGCGATGGACCGGCGTGCATTGCGCCAATGCGGTGTCTCCCAGCGGAACGGCGCTGAGGAAGTTCGTCTTGCTTTCGACCGTTGTGGTGGAAGCTCCCTTGTCGAGATTGAGGAAGGTCGCCATGCCGCCCAGCGTGTCGGCCAGCGCCATGATCGCGCCGCCATGAAGAATGTCGGGGAGGGTGCAGTGCTCCTTGCGGACGGTGAGCTTTGCTTCCACGCAGTCGGACGAGGCGGAAACGAGCTCGATTCCCATGAGATCGGCAAAGGGAAGAGCGTTTTGTTTCAGGAGTTCCAGCGCGTCGGTCATTGCCACCTCGTTCGGGTCAGAAGGATGGGGGCAAGGCTAATGTCCTCTTTTCGGCGGAACAGGGCCGATTTTCTCTCCGCCAGGGAGCCAATTTCGAGGGGCGACAAAGCCGTGGCGCCAATTGACGAAGCTTGTGGAACGCTTTCTATCCGTTCGCGTTAACTCACATAGGGCTGAACGAGGGGCTGACATTTTATCAACAAGATGGGGCACGCCTCACATGGAACAAATGTCTTCGTCGTTGGCGTTTCGAGAGGTCCCCAAGGGGGCATTCGGCGGCCTTTCCCAGAGGCCTACTCTCAGTGAAATCCTGAAATCGGATGAACTCAGCCGCGCATTGCTGGAGGCTGTGCGCTGGCCGCAAGGTCCGGTATGCCCGAGTTGTCATGCGGTCGATGCGGCCTGCAAGCTGAAGACGCGGCCGGGCCTGTGGACCTGCAAGGCATGCCGCCACTGCCAATACAGTGTGACGTCAGGCACGCCGCTGCATGGCACCCGCGTCAACATGATGGCCTGGGTCGTGCTGTTCCATACGCAGGAGGTGCGCGGCCAGCGGCTCAGCATTTCTCAGGTGAGCCACAAGCTGGGCGTCTCCTACCTGACCGCCAAGAGCATGCTCCAGCGGCTCGATCAACTCAGGACCGGGATGCCCGACATGGCGGAGCGCTTTCGAGGTCAACTCAGCGAGCTTGCGGCCGCCCGGATGATTGCTTCGCCCTGACCGGCGCCGCTTGACAAAGTTCCGTTTTAGAACTTACCTGTTTTCCGCATCGGCAACAGGAGAACAGGCATGGCTGCGAAGCGGAATGCGACGGCGGCGATCGTCGGCGCCGGCGATTTCATCGGCGGCGCGATCGCGAAGAAATTCGCCGCCGAGGGTTACACGGTTTTTGCCGGACGACGGACGGCGGACAAGCTCGAACCCCTGAAGGCCGAGATCGAAGCGGCGGGCGGCGCCTGTGTTGCCCGTGGGCTCGACGCGCGCAAGGAGGACGAGGTGGCAGCCTTCATGGCGGAAGCGGACGCCCATGCGCCGCTCGAGGTCGTCATCTTCAATGTCGGCGCCAATGTGAATTTCCCGCTTCTCGACACGACGGAGCGCGTCTTCCGAAAGGTCTGGGAGATGGCCTGTTATTCCGGATTCCTCACAGGGCGCGAGGCGGCGCGGCACATGCTCGCGCGCGGGCAGGGCTCCATCTTCTTCACCGGCGCGACGGCGAGCTTGCGTGGCGGATCCGGCTATGCCGCTTTCGCCTCGGCGAAGTTCGGCCTGCGCGCGGTGGCGCAGAGCATGGCGCGGGAGTTGGGGCCTAAGAACATTCACGTCGCCCATCTCGTCATCGATGCAGGCGTCGACACGGCCTTTGTGCGCGAGCGCATCAAGGCTGCGGGCGGCGAGGAGGCGCTGGGGAGGCTCGCGCCCGACCAGCTCATGAATCCCGCTTCTATCGCGGAAACCTATTGGCAATTGCACAACCAGACGCGGGACGCCTGGACGCATGAGCTTGATATTCGTCCTTATGGGGAGCGTTGGTGATGGTGAAGGTGGAACATCATTTCGATTTCGGAAGCCCGAATTCATATCTTGCCTGGAAGATCATTCCGGAGATCGAGAAGCGCACGGGCGTTACCTTCGTCAATGTGCCGATCCTTCTCGGTGGCGTCTTCAAGCTCACCGGCAATCAGCCGCCAATGGTCGCGTTCGGCAATATCAAGAACAAGCCGCAATATGAAAACATCGAGATGCAGCGCTTCATCGCGCGGCACAGGTTGACCAGGTTCAAATTCAATTCGCATTTCCCGGTGAACACCGTTCAGATCATGCGCGGAGCTGTAGCGGCGGAAATGGACGGTGTGCTGCCGAAATATATGGATGTCGTCTTCCGGGCGATGTGGGAAGATTCAAAAAAGATGGATGACGCCGATGTCATCCGGCAAGTGCTCGATGCGGGCGGTCTCGACGGCGCGCGCATCCTTGCCCGCATTCAGGATCAGGATGTGAAGGACAGGCTGCTCACCAACACGCAGGCCTCCGTCGATCGTGGCACGTTCGGCGCACCGACATTCTATGTCGGGAGTGAGATTTTCTTCGGCAAGGACCGGCTCCGGGATGTCGAGGAGGAGATCGTCCGCGCGAAGGGTTAGGCTTCCTTTCCTCGCTTTGTCCGGTATAGGCTCGGCGCAGGGATCAAGGGAGGAAGTCATGAAAAATCAGGAAATCATCGCCATACGCGAGTTTCTCGCGTCGATGCCGGAACCCGCGGACACGGCAGAGCTGCGCCAGACTTATGACAGTCTCGGCTCCGTCTTTCCGACGGCGGCTGACGTGACGCTGGAAAGCGTCAGCGCCAATGGCGTTCCCGCCGAATGGGCTTCGACGCCGGGCGCGGCGCATGATCGCGTGGTCATGTATGTGCATGGCGGCGGCTACGTGATCGGCTCGGTGAAGAGCCATCGTCACCTCGTTACTGAACTCGGCCGCGCGGCGGGCACGCGTACGCTCTCCGTCGATTACCGCCTCGCGCCGGAGCATCCGTTTCCCGCAGCGGTGGACGATGCGCTTGCTGCCTATCGATATCTCCTCGCGCAAGGCTTTACTCCTGGAAACATCGCCATTGCTGGCGATAGCGCGGGCGGCGGTCTCACGGTTGCGACGCTGCTTGCGATCCGCGAAGCGGGGCTCGATCAGCCGGCCTGCGGCTTTTGCATCTCGCCCTGGATCGATCTCGAGGCGACCGGCAATTCGATGACGGAGCTCGCCGCCGTTGATCCGATGGTGAGCCGCGCGGGGCTCGATGGCATGTCGGCGGCCTATCTTGCCGGTGCGTCCGCAAAGACGCCGCTCGCGGCGCCGCTTCATGCGGAGTTTCGGGGCCTTGCGCCTCTGCTCATCCATGTCGGCGCGGCGGAGACGCTGCTCGACGATTCCATCCGCCTTGCTGGAAAGGCGGGCGCCGCCGACGTCGATGTGACGCTTCAGGTGTGGCCGGAGATGATCCATGTCTGGCACTTCTTCCACCCCATGCTCGAAACGGGCCGCAGCGCCATCGCGCAGGGTGGCGAGTTCATCGGCCGGGCGATGGATGAAAGCGGAAAGCTGAGGGCTGTCGCTTAAGGCAACGCATGTCATCCCGGGCTGAGGCCCGGGATGACGGTGCGGAAAGTTCAATCCAGGATCATGCCGATCGAACCGACGATGGATCGCGGCTTGCTCGTCGATTGGCGCGCGGCGCTGGCGAAAAGGCCTTTCTCAAGCGGCGCTTCGAGCATCACCGTCATCGTCTGAACGAGATGCGGCAGCGTGTCCTTCGAGCTCCATGTGGGGTGGGGCCGCGAACGGTCGGTCAGCGCCGCCTCGCGCAAGGAAAGCACGCTGCTGAGATAGGCGCCCATGAAGACGAAGCGCTGGTTCTTTGCGGCGGCGGGCATCTCCGGCATCAGGCGGCGCAGATGTTCAAGCGCGCGCAGATAGCCGGAGTTCCAGCGCTTCTCCAGCGCATCCATGAAAAGTTCGCGGTGGCTCATGGCGAGAAGGCCGATGAAGCGCGTGTAGGTGTCTTCCTCGTCTTCGCTCGCGCCAGCAAGACCGATGGAGGGATAGACCAGCGCTTCCACGACCTCGCGCACGGAGACCGGGCCGCCATTGGCTTCCAGCGCGTCGAGAAATGCGTTGCGGCGTTCGTCGATGAGCTTCGCGCCATCCGCCACCAATTCGCGAACCAGCGCCTCCTTGGTGCCGAAATAATAGCTGAGCGAGCCGTGGTTCTTCTGCGCCGCCGCCTCGACGATCTCGCGGACGCTCACGCCATCGATGCCGCGCAGCGCAAAAAGGCGCCGCCCCGCGAGCTTGATCTGCTCGCGCGCATTGGACGCGGATCTGGCTGGTTTTTTTGCCGGCGGCTTCGTCATCTTGACAGGATGAAGCAGGTCGGCATTATAGGTCAAATAAATTATCCAAACGACCTAAATCAACAAGTGTCGTGGCAGGGGAGGTTTTCGTGGCGGAACTCGATTTTTCGGGCAAGACCGTGCTCGTCGTCGGCGGTTCGAGCGGCATCGGCAATGGCGTCGCGCAGGCGTTCCGCGCAAAAGGCGCGACGGTGCATGTCTGGGGCACGCGGGCCAAGGCGTCCGATTATTCCGTCGCGGAGGGCTCTGACCTCACCGGGCTCCACTATGCCTTCATGGACGTTTCCGATTTCGACGCCATCGAGAACTACAAGGCGCCCTTCGCTTCGCTGGACGTTCTGGTTCTGAGCCAGGGCACGGTCATCTACCAGCGCGGCGAGTTCAGGATGGACGGCTTCCAGAAGGTGATGGACGTCAACGTCAACAGCCTGATGGCCTGCGCGATCAAGTTCCACGACATGCTGTCGGCGTCCAGGGGCTCGCTCATCACCGTGAGTTCGACGGCGGCCTTCCATTCGACCAAGGGCAACCCGGCCTACAATGCGTCGAAGACCGGCGCCGTCGGCCTCACGCGCACGCTCGCGGAAGCCTGGGCGAAAGACGGCATTCGCGTCAACGGCATCGCGCCGGGCCTCGTCGACACGAAGCTGACCAAGGTCACGACCGGCAATCCCGATCGCCTCGCCGCTACGCTTCAGGGCATTCCGATGCGCCGCCTCGGTACGCCGGAAGACATGGCGGGCGTCGCGCTCTTCCTTGCATCGCCGCTCGCGGCTTATGTCCTCGGCCAGACTATTCCGGTCGATGGCGGTCTCATTCTCTAATTTGCAATCGATCGGAACACGTCATGCAATTCGAACATACCGACAAGGTGAAGACGCTGATCGCGAAGCTGGAAAGCTTCATGGACCGGCACATCTATCCGAACGAGCAGGCCTATTTCGACTGGGTATCGAACCACGCCAATCTCTGGAAGCATTGGCCCGGTCTCGACGGGCTGAAGGAAAAGGCGAAGGAGGAGGGGCTCTGGAATCTCTTTCTGCCGCATGAGTATGGCGAATGGAGCCCCGGCCTCACCAATCTCGAATATGCGCCACTGGCGGAGATCATGGGCCGCGTGCCGTGGTCATCGGAAGTTTTCAACTGCGCCGCGCCGGACACGGGCAATATGGAAGTGCTGGCGAAATTCGGCACGCCCGCGCAGCAGAAGCAGTGGCTCCGTCCTCTGCTCGATGGCGACATCCGCTCGGCTTATGTGATGACCGAGCCGCAGGTGGCATCGTCCGATGCGACCAATATCGAGACCGATATCCGCGCCGATGGCGACGATTATGTCATCAACGGCCGCAAGTGGTGGATCTCCGGCATCATGGATCCGCGCTGCAAGCTTCTGCTCATCATGGGCAAGACCAATCCAGATGCCGCGCGCCACGTCCAGCAGTCGACCATCATCGTTCCGCGCGACACGCCCGGCATCCACATCATTCGCAATCAGTCGGTTTTCAACAGCCACAACTCGCCGGGTGGAGAGGCGGAACTCCGCCTCGAAAATGTGCGTGTGCCTAAATCCAATCTCATCCTCGGTGAAGGCCGAGGCTTCGAGATCGCGCAAGGCCGCCTTGGACCTGGCCGCATTCATCATTGCATGCGCTCCATCGGTCAGGCGCAGCGCGCGCTGGAGATCATGGCGCGCCGCGTCGAGAGCCGCGTCGCCTTCGGCAAGAAGCTGTCGGATCAGAGCAGCATTCGTCAGGACGTTGCGCTGTCCTATTGCGAGATCGAGCAGGCGCGCCTTCTGACGCTCAAGGCCGCCGACGCGATGGATCGCTATGGCAACAAGGTCGCGCGCGACCTTATCGCGGCGATCAAGGTCATCGCGCCGCAGATGGCGCAGACGGTTTGCGACCGCGCGATCCAGGCGCATGGCGGCATGGGCGTCAGCGCCGATACGCCGATTGCGTCCTTCTTCACGCTGAACCGCTTCCTGCGTATCGCGGACGGTCCGGACGAAGTGCACATGTCGCAGCTCGGCAAGCTCAAGATCGCGGAATACAACGCGAAGAAATAGGCGCTGTCGCTCAGCGCGTTGGGGAGGACGCCATGACGGAATTGAGCCGCTCGGTCAAAGGTCTGACAGTGCTGGTGACGGGTGCCGCGAGTGGCATGGGACGCGCGACGGCGGAGGTCTTTGCCGCCGAGGGCGCCAATGTCGCGGTGACGGATTACACGCTGGAGGGCGCGGAGACCGTTGCCGAGGGCATTCGCGCCGGAGGTGGAAAGGCGCGCGCCTGGAAG
>JAJXZC010000674.1 GCA_021780275.1 Pseudomonadota bacterium | reverse complement strand
GATATGGCGGCAGGGATAAGGGAGCCACTGGTACTGGCGGCTGCGGAAAGTGCCCGCTGGGACGATGAAGCCGATATCGTCGTGGTCGGTTTCGGTGGTGCAGGCGTCTGTGCTGCGCTCGAAGCGCGCGGGAACGGCCGCACGACAAACGCCGAGCGGCCGAGAACGTCGACGCCACCATCGACCGCGCGCGAGCGATCGCACCCGCCGCTGCAAACCTGGAGCGCTGCCTTGTCTTGGTTTTGCTTTCGCCAGTTGCGCCCGAGAATACACAGATTGCAATCGCTCCGAGAGGTAGCCAAGAGCGCCCATTTTCGAGCGGCCCCGCCGTCGCGAACGAAGCAGTTCATATCGCGAGGTTCGTAGGTCGGTTGCGAAGGGCGAAGGGCGACGGCCAGCGAATCGGAATTGTCGCGTCGCATAGCGGAAAATCCGCCTGCGCAACCTTGCAAAAATGACTCTGCCGAAGGCTCAGTAGTATCCCGCGCGGCGCATGACCTGATCAGCTAGTTCCTGAGCGCGCTCCAAGCATTCGCGGTCGCTTGCCTCCCCTCGCACGGCGCGATGGATCTCCTCGCCGAGGATCGCCTCAAGCTGTAGGTACTCCGGAACGGGCGGCCGCGGCCAGGCCTTCAGCATGTTCTGCTTTGCGAGCTTATCGACGACGCTGACAATCGGGGACGTAGCGGCCGCTTCCGGGTCGGCGGAGACGCTGAAGCGCGGGGCTACGGGAAAACCGTTCTGAACATTCGCCTTCATCGCCTCTGGCGAAGTCATCCAGGCGATCGCCTCAAAGGCGAGTTCGATCCGATCGTCGGGCAGATTGGCGGGTATGCAAAGCAGGAAGCCGCCAATCGGGTTGTTAGAAGCACCGCCGGGGCCCCGCGGTTGCGGCAAATAGGTCACTTTGCGCTTGACGGCCGAACTGACGTCGTTTTCGAACCTTGCGGCCCGCACCGTCCAGCAATAGGCCAGCGCTGTCTCGCCGGAGAGAAACGACGTCGTGCGCCTGTCCCAATCCATCTCCAGAATGTCCGGCGGTGAATATTCCTTTAGGCGGTGGAGGAAGTCGAGCACGCGAAATCCGGCTTCGGAACAGATTTGCGGGCGCAATTGCTCGCCCTGCGCCTCGTCGACCCCCATCGCGAGGCTCGATCTCGGAATGCGAAAGATCGATTCCCCGCAGCAACCCATGAGGAACATAAACGTCGAGGCCATCGGCATACCGCGGCCGCCGTTCCAGGCGACGCCATACCTGCCTTTTCCCGGCGCGTGAAAGTGCTTGGCGGCAGCGACGGTCTTGTCGAAAGTATTGGGATATTCGTATCTGTCCTTCTCGAAAAGGTCGGTCCGTGCGGCGAGCAATTCGATGGTGCAGTAGATCGGGACGCCGTATTGCTTGCCTCGCCAGGACCCCATCGACCAAACCGAGGGGTGAAAGTCCAACGATGAGATTGCCGTTGATTTGATATGAGGATCGAGCGGAATGACGAGGTTCTTTTTGACCGCCTCGCCGAGCCACGGCGCGTTGATTGCAACGATGTCGTATTCCGACGTCGGCAGGCGGGAGTTCTCGATCAAGCGCTCGTGCAAATGCGGCAGCTTGCGGAGATCGAAATTTTTCCTCGACGCCATGTTGTTGCGGAAGTCCGCCCACATGTTGCGCATCGACAGGAAATAATTGTCGTCGTTGAGCAGGAACTTGATCTCCCGCTTGCCGCGGAACAGGCTCTCGATCAGGCGCGGCGGCGTGATGATCTGCGCCGCAAAATAGGAGCCGCCAAAATAGAAATCCTCGTCGCTGTCGGTCTTTGGACGCAGGCCGAACGTTTCGGCGAGAAGGAATTTGATCTTGCGCGCATATTGGACGAAGCTATCGAGCAGGTTTTCGCTCGGCAGCAGCTTGACGCGCTTACCTGTATCGCTCATCACCTGCGTGACGATGTCGCCGCTCTCGATTAGCGAGTGGATCCGCCGCATCGCTGTGGCATGCGGCACGCCTGAGACGGAAGCCAGCGTCGAGAGCGCGACCGGAGCGCCGGTCAGCCGGCACTTGATGAGATAAAGCAGGATATTCCAGGTCGCGTCTTCCTCGGCGATCGGCACGAGTTCCTGAAACGGCTGCCTCACGCGCTCTAGAAACGCTATAATTCTGAGAAGTTCGTGCTCGGTCATCCGGAAACTGCTCGACCGACTTCGAGCCGCCCCGTTCGACGGCTTGAGCCGTCGCCAACGGTTATGTCCGGAGGTCGCGCTTGTCGAGTCCGAAACCTTTCCCCCGCCTTCCATATACGCCGAACTGGATGTGCTGAGCGGCCGGGCGCGGAACGCCGCCCGGGCTCTTCGCCGAAGCCATGGGTCGATTCAAGGGATGACCTTGTCCGCCCTCAGTGTCGCGAACAGGTCGTAGAAGGCGTCCTCGGTACTCTGAAAGGCTGAGAATCCCAGCCGCCGCGAGGCGGCCATGTCGGTCATCACCTCGATGGGCCGGCTCAGGTCGAGATCCGTGTGCCACGGCGAGGCGACGCGCCACAGGTCCGCCTCGACGAGCCCGTGTTTAGCGGCCATGCTGGTCCAGACGGCGGCGTCCCCAGCCATCTGCTGCTCCAGCGGCGCGATCTCGCCGTCAAAGCCCGCCCACTCGACGCCGAACCATCGGGCGAGGCGCGGCCACATCCAGCTCCAGCGGAACACATCGCCATTGGCGATGTTGTAAGCGCCGTTCTTCGCGAAGTCGTTCGTGCTCGCCCAGAGGAGTTGCTTGGCGAGGATGCGGGCGTCCGTCATGTCGGTGAGGCCGTTCCATTGCGCGGCGCTGCCGGGGAACTTGAAGCGCCGCCCCGTCTCCTTGCAGATCGATGCGTAGGCGGCGAGCGTCGAGCCCATATTCATCGCATTGCCGATAGCCTTGCCGATGATCGTGTGCGGACGGTGAACGCTCCAGGTGAAGCCGTCGCGCGCA
>JAJXZC010000416.1:860-2965 GCA_021780275.1 Pseudomonadota bacterium | reverse complement strand
ATCTGAATAATCTCACCTCCTACGAACTCGACGCCATTCAGCGCCTGCTGGACACCCATTATATCGCCACGGACGCCTACCAAGCCGACCGGTTGTGGCTCTATCCCGAGGAGATCGTCGACAGCTTCGTGCTTCAATCGCCGGCTCAACGCGCGGAGTCGTTTCCATTCTTCGACGCCGATTACTATCGCTCCGGACTCGGCGCGCCGCTGCCTGCAAACGCAAATCCGCTGACGCATTTCCTGCGATACGGCATTCAATATCTCATAGCGCCGCACCCGCTCATTGACCCCGCTTATATGGTGCGGGTGCGCAAGGATCTTTTCGAATCCAAGCTGACCATCATCCAATTCGCCAATGTTCTGATTCACGACTGGTGCGATCCGCATCCCTTCGTATGGCTCGCCTGGTACCGAAAGCGCGCCCGGCTTCCCGGCGCCAAACCCGCGCTTCTGCACTATCTGCGGCAGGGCGCGGCGACCAATATACCGCCTAATCCGTATTTCGATCCGGCTGTCTACAAGAGCAACAGGCCCGGCGCCCCGGCCGCTGGCTTGCCGCTCGTCTACGATTTCCTGTCGGAGGGCGATCGGGCGCAGACCAAATGCGGCGATCGCTTCGATCCCAGATGGTACAGTTCCCAGCATCCCGAAGTATCGGCCGCATCCGCCGGCCCCTTGACGCATTATCTGACCATTGGCCGCGCGCTGGGGTATAAGCCGCTGAACGACGCGGCCCCCGCCCTCCGCACAAAGGCCACGCCGCCCACCGGCGATCTCGTATATCCCGAGCTGCCTTCGGCTATCTTCAACAACTACGCCGATATTGACAGCGCCATTCGCGAGGCCAAACACGCGCGACTCGCGAAGTTCAAGGAACGAAATATTTGTCCGTTTTCGTTCGGCGACGTCGAGCTGAAGGCGCTTGACCTTCGTTTCGACGACGCGGGCGGGGCCGACGTCGATATTTTGGTGCCGGTGTACAACGAATTCGAGATTACCGCCGAGTGTCTCCTGGCGCTTCGCCACATGAAGACCGAGTTGCGGATCCGCGTGTTTCTGCTCGACGACGCCTCGTCTGACCCGCGCATGGCCGAGTTCGCGGACATTCCCGGCCTGACCGTGGTCAGGCACGCTAGCAATCTGCATTTCCTTCGCAGTTGCAATGTCGGGTTCGAGCGTACGACGGCGCCGTTTGTGCTGTTGCTGAACAACGATACCCAGGTCGGCGATTTCGCGCTCGATCATCTCATCGATGCGATGAAGAAGGACGCCTCGGTCGGCGCCTCGGCGCCGATGCTGCTGTACCCCAACGGCCGCCTTCAGGAAGCGGGCTGCGTCCTGAAATCCAACGGCGACGGCGAATTGATCGGCGTCGGCGGCGATCCCGACGACCCCAGATACAATTATCCGCGGACGATCGAATATGGTTCCGGCGCATGTTTGATGCTGCGCCGTTCGGCGCTCGACGGCGTCCTGTTCGACGAACAATTCGCTCCCGCCTATTGCGAAGATGCAGACTTATGCCTGCGCATCCGCTCGAACGGCTGGCGGATCGCCTATGAGCCGCGGGCGAGGGTTATTCATCATCTCAGCGTCTCCACCACGCGAAAATCCGTGCGCAAGCGTTTGCAGTTGGTGCGCAGGAACCAGCAGAAGCTGCTCGAAAAATGGCGGCATATGCTTACCGCGGACAATCGCGTCCGCGTCCTTGCTTTCTATCTTCCTCAATTCCATCCGGTCGCCCAGAACAATGTGTGGTGGGGCAAGGGATTCACGGAATGGACGAATACGACGCGCGCGCTGCCGTCCTTCGTCGGGCATTATCAGCCGCACCTGCCGGCGGATCTGGGCTTCTACGACCTGAGACTCGTCGATGTGCTCGGCGAACAGCAAAAGCTGGCGCGCCGCTACGGCATCGAGGGGTTCATTGTCTATTATTACAATTTCAACGGGATGCGACTTCTCGAGCAGCCCATGGAAAATCTGCTGGATAGACCCGACATTGATTTCCGGTTTGCGCTTTGCTGGGCGAACGAGAACTGGACCCGACATTGGGACGGCGGGCAGCGCTCGGCGCTGCTGACGCAGGAATACAGCGACGAA
>JAJXZC010000416.1:0-850 GCA_021780275.1 Pseudomonadota bacterium | reverse complement strand
TCCGCTTCGGCCGCGATCCCAGGGCGATCCGGGTGGCCGGAAAAGTCATGGCGCTCATCTACCGTCCGCTGCTCATTCCGAATGTCGCCTCCTTCGCGGAGCGGATGAGAAAGCGCTTCCGGAGCGAGGGATGCGGCGAGATTCAGTTGGTTTACGTCGAGAGCATGGAAATGCTCGCGCAGAACGTCAGTCCCGCCAGCATCGGATTCGACGCCTCAGTGGAGTTTCCGCCCCAGGGGATCGCGGAGCCTTATGACCGCACCGTGGAAGTCACCAAGGCGGGTTGGCAAGGCAAGCTTTATGACTATGCGGGAACCGCCGCGAACAGCGTCATGAGGCCGGGTTCTGGTTATAAGAGATATCCGGGCGTTACGCCAAGTTGGGACAATACGCCCCGACAGCCTCTCACCGCCACCACGCTGGTCGGCGCGCAACCTGAGATTTTCCAGGCCTATCTTGAATTCAAGATAGAAGAGGCCGTTGCGCTCAACGTGTCGGACGAGAGGCTTTTGTTCGTCAACGCATGGAACGAGTGGGCGGAGGGGGCTCATCTCGAACCCGATCGCGGTTATGGCCACCGCTGGCTCGGATCGGTGAGAAACGCCCTGTTGTCAAAGGGGATTTATTTTGACGTCTGACGCCGAGGGCTCTCCCGTCGCCTTTGTCGGGCATCCTTTCGTTTCCATCGGCAAGGGCGAGGAACTGCGCGCGAATGCGCGCGCGTTGGAGAGCCTGGACGAGCCGATCGCCTTCTATGACGTCTATCGGGCGGCCGCGAGGACGGATCCCGACCATGTCAAGCTGGTGGGTTCAAGAGAAATCCGCCGCCTGGGCGCCGGCAAGAGAATAT
>JAJXZC010000612.1 GCA_021780275.1 Pseudomonadota bacterium | reverse complement strand
GTCCGAGCGCGTGAGGCGGCCCGAGGCGTCGACGACCTGATAGGAAATATCGGGCGAAGCCGGTCCCGCTGCCATGTACCCGAAGAAATGCATTTCGCCCGTCCTGGGGTCGAACTTCGGATGCGCGGTCATGGGCCCTGCATATTTGCCCTCGAAGGTCCATGAACCCTTCGTCTCCAGCGAGTCGCCATCCATGGCTACCGGCGGACTGCCCTCGTCCAGCGCGAGCAGCTTGCCGCCATGCCAGACGACATTTGTATTTGCGACATTCTGACGCACACCCTCACCGCCAGGCGCAGCCGGCTCGCCAAAAGCCGTACCGATGAGGCGGCGCCCAGCGCTTCGCTGCGTTTCGTATTGCTGCGTACGCACCCAGCGGTTGCGATAGCTCGCCCTGCCGTCTTCGACGTGGATCGCGTGGATCATGCCTTCGCCCAGAAACCAGTGATGCTGGCGCCCAAGCGGCGGAAACATTGGGTTTGGGCCGTTTCTGTAGAGTGTGCCGCGAAGCCCCTGCGGAAGATCGCCCTCTGCGACGATCAATTCGGGCGCCTCACATTCGGCCATGACGGGCGCGAAATTGCCCGTGAGCAAAGGATTACTTGGGAACGGTTTCGACATTTGTTTGCGGCTCCCATGTAAACCGTATTTATAACGTTGTTATAAACAAGCGCTGGACAGGCAGTCAACGCTGTCCGATAGAAGAGATCCTAAACTACGGAGTTTGCCTACGGAGTTTGCCTACGGAGTTTGCCTACGGAGTTTCGAATGAGTATCGACGAAAGACCAGACAGCGCCACGGACAAGAGGCGTTCGGCGCAACGAGCCGCACTTCTGGATGCCGCCAGCGAAATGCTGGTGCATGGCGGGCATGAGTCGATTTCGCTCAGGAAACTCGCGGCGAAGGTCGGCACCTCGACCATGGCCGTTTATACGGCTTTCGGCGGCAAGGACGGCCTCATCGCGGCATTGCTCGAAGAAGGCTTCAAGCGCCTGTCCATTGCGCTGGCGCAAGTGCCGCGGAACAAGGAGCCGCTTCTCTGGCTCAGGAATCTCGGTACAGGATTCCGGCACTTCGCGCTCGATAACCACGCCTATTATGCGTTGATGATCAGCGTGACGATGCCGCTGAGCGTGGAGGAACGGCACGACAATCCCGATTACGCCGAGCTGCCTTCGCGCGCCATCACGCGCCATCCCGCCTATCGGGAGCTGCTCAACGCGATACAGGCCTGCATTGACGAAGGCAGCTTTCCTTCGACCCTCACCCCGGTGGCGATTTCCGAGTCTTTCTGGGCCACGATCCACGGGCTGTGCAGCCTCGAACTCGCCGGGTTCTACAAAAGCGAGGAAGACGCGCGTACAGGCTTTACGCTCACCGCTTTCGCCGTGATGAGGGGGCTGCTGACATCGAAGGGCCGCGCGAAGCTCGACGCGCTGCTCGCCGCCGGCGCTACTCAGCTGACGGCGTGACGACCGGAAACTTGCCGAGCGGAAACGGCTTCTGGTCACGCGCAAAGATCACGAAGGAAAGACATTCGCCGACATATTGAACGAGATTGCGGCTGAAGCCGCGCAGCTCCTCGTTCTTCTCCTTGGTCGCAAGAATGACCACGAGTTGCACGACGCCGAGAAAAAGCGCCAGCGAAAAGGCGACATGCGCCAGCAGCGCATAGGCGATCATGTAGATGAAGCGCAGCCAGAGCGGCTCCTGCGCGGTGGAGTCTGACGGCGCGGACGATGTATCGCTCATCTCGAAAGCCTCCTCATGATCGGCCCTTCACGATGGGCCCTGAATCCATGTGGTTATGGACAGGCCGCTTTCAAGCCGGTCTGGCTCAAGGCAGCTTGTTGCGCCCGCTCCATTCCCCGTAGCCGACATTACCCGGCCCACCCGAGGGCGAGGTCCGATAGGGATCGAAAAAGCCGAAGAACAACAGGCCCGCGAGGAAGCCGCCGAGATGGGCCTCCCAGGCGACGCTGACATTCTCGCCCGTGGGCGTGATGCCGGTGGGGCCGAAGAGGAAATTGAGGCCGATCCAGACACCGACGAAGATCAGCACGCGGCGATCGGTCAGCGCGCGGCCGATGCTCGCCTGGGCGCGTGGTGCGGAGCCTGGATATGGCGCGCCGCCGAGGCCGCCAAGCGGGCCATCCGCCAGAAAGACGAAACGAGCCGCGCCGCCCATCATGCCGGAGATCGCGGCCGAGGCGCCGATGACGGGAACGAGCGACCCCGCATTGAGCCACACATGAAGAAGCCCGCCGACAATGCCGCAGGCGAAGTAGAAAAGCAGGAAGCGCACCGTACCGATGCGCCGCGCGATCGGGCTGCCGAAGGCGAGCAACCAGACAGCATTGACGACCGCATGGCTCCAGCTCCCGTGAAGGAAGGTGTAGCTGATGAGCGAAAAGAGCTTACCCGCAAGGCCGCCCGGAAAGACGAGATCGGGATGGCCCGGCACTTCGGTGAAGCGGCCGGGAAAAAGCCCGAAGAAGACGACGATCTCGTTCTGCGTCGCCTCCGGCAGATTGCTCATCACCCCATAGATGACCAGAACCGCAACGACGAGCGCGAGAACGACGCCGGGCACGTTGAACGCCGGCGGGTTCGCGCGCCGCGCGTAAACTTCGGGGGGGATTGTCATTTTACAAGGGCCTTCAACGCGGCTTCTACAAGCGGCAAGCGATCATTGCCGAAATACATGTCGGTCTTGTCGACGAACATGGTGGGGGAACCGAAACCGCCACGGGCGATGACTTCCTCGGTGTTGTCGCGCAGCCGCTTCTTGACGTCCTCGTCCTTGATGCGGCGGCTTACCATGCTCCAGTCGAGGCCTACTTCGGCGCAGATGGCGGCAAGCACATCCGGCTGGCTGATGTCCTTCAACTCGCTCCAATAGGTGCGGAAGGTCGCGCGGGCGAAAGCGGGAAGCTTGCCCTCATCGCTCGCGACGATGGCCGCG
>JAJXZC010000585.1 GCA_021780275.1 Pseudomonadota bacterium | reverse complement strand
GGCGAGCTGGAGTTGCAGCCGCAGCTCGGCGCCAACTGCGTCCGGCTTCGCATGGGCCGCGACCTCCGCCGAGCTGCGCGGAAAACAACGTTCGTCATCCATGAGGCCGCTCGCCGGATCGCGTGTTGAGACCGGACCCCAGCGATAACCGGACCATTCGCTGGTCAGCGTCGCGTGAACGCCAAGGTCGGCATCCGGGTTTTCGCGCGCCCAGGCGGCCGTCGCGCGAAACCAGGGGCAGGGAACCATGACCGAGCCACACGTCACCGCGCGGGTCGCCCAGAGCTCCGCAAAGGCATCGAGCGAAGCGCCGCACATGCCCACATCGTCGACATGGAGGATCGCCACTCGATCGGTCTCTTTGAGACCCAGTCGCATCAATGCCGGATTGGCCCCCATGTCTTCCCCTCGTTCATTTTATTTTGATCGCGAAGCCGCGATCCGCATTTGCACTTTGGCATTGGATACCCAATATGCACCCAACTGAAATTGGCCGGAAACCCTGCGGTTTCACGGCAAGATATTGGAGAAATGAATGAGCCGATCCGTTGCGCCCCTGTTTCGCCCCTTCACGATCAATGGGCTTGAGCTTCCCAACCGCATTGTCATGGCCCCCATGACGCGCACGCAATCGCCGGGCGGCATTCCCGGCGCCAATGTGGCCGCCTATTACCGCCGCCGTGCCGAGAACGAGACGGGCCTCATCATCACCGAAGGCACCACCGTCAACGACCCCGTGTCGTCCCTCGATGTCGGCGTGCCGAACTTCTTCGGTGAGGCTCTGCAGGGTTGGAAGCGCGTCGTGGAGGAGGTTCACGGCGTCGGCGGCAAGATCATGCCCCAGCTCTGGCATGTAGGCACCGCGCGCAACCAGAAGGGCAATGTCTGGCATCCCGAATTGCCGAGCGCAGGGCCGTCGGGTCTGGCTGCGCCCACCAAGCAGGTCGCCGAACCGATGACGAAGCAGCACATCCAGCACGTCGTGGACGCCTTCGCCCGCGCCGCCGCGGATGCGCGGGAAATCGGCTTCGACGGCATCGAGCTTCATGGCGCGCATGGCTATCTGATCGACCAGTTCTTCTGGGAAGGTCTCAACAAGCGCGAAGACGAATATGGCGGCAGCATGCTGAAGCGTGAACGCTTCGCCATCGAGATCATCGAGGCTGTGCGCCGCGAGGTGGGCAAGGACTATCCGCTCGTCCTCCGCTTCTCGCAGTGGAAGCAGCAGGACTACACCGCTCGCCTCGCGCCCACGCCGGAACTTCTGGGCGAGTTCCTGAAGCCGCTTTCGGAAGCCGGCGTCGACGTGTTCCATAGCTCGCAGCGCCGCTTCTGGGAACCGGAATTCGAAGGCTCGGATCTGAACCTCGCCGGCTGGACGAAGAAGCTCACCGGCAAGCCCACGATCACGGTCGGCAGCGTCAGCCTTTCGGGCGAGTTCATCGCGGCCTTTGGCGGCGAGTCCTCGACCGTCACCGGCATCGACGATCTTCTCGCACGCCTGGAGCGCGAGGAATTCGACCTCGTCAGCGTCGGCCGCGCGTTGCTCGTCGATCCCGAATGGGCGCGCAAGATCCACGAAGAGCGCTACGACACGCTGCTGCCTTTCAGCCCGGCGGCCCTCGCGACGCTGTCGTAAGAGCCGGTGCCATAACGATCAAGGCCGTATCACCGTCATCGTGAATGGGCTGACCTTCGATGCAGCATGCGCGACGGCTTCGTTCGCATTGTCGAGGTCAAATGTCGTTATGGCGTAGTGGTCGAGGTTGATGAGACCCGCCCGAATGAGCCTGACCATCTGGGTCGTAGCCTCGGGCGGGTACATCCACTGGCCATGGATGCTGATGCAGTTCCGCATGATCCAGGGGTAGGGCAGGTCGAGACCCGCGCCGCCGAGCATGCCGACGCCCCCCATCAGAACAACCCTGCCATAGGGCCGCACAGCCATGATTGCCGCGCGAACCTGCACGGTGCTTGCGGCGGGCGGAAGCAGGTCCAGGACGCAATCGATCGGGCCTGCTGCTGCTTCCAGAATTCGCCCGCGATCGTCTTCCTCATTGCCGCACATCGCCACAGTGTGGAGCCGAGGGCCGAACCAGCGGGCAAGATCCTCAAGTAGCTTCACGTTCCGTCCGGTTGCCACGACGCGACCGGCCCCCATGGCAAGCGCCACCGCGACCCCGGCGCTACCGAAGGAGCCGGTCGCACCATTGATCAGGATAGTCTCGCCAGCCTGCAGCCTTGCCGCAAGCAGTCCGCCATAGGGCACGAGGATCCTGCCAAGTACGCACCATCGCGCCGCATCGGCCTCGTCGAGAGAGCCGATCCGAATGGCATTCTCAGTGGGCACTCGCATCTGCTCCGCCCATGAGCCGTCTCGAAAATACTTCTGCAGCCTGAGACCGCCTTCACCGCCGGCGCTCAAGCCTTGAAGCGTGATATCGGGAGAAAGGGCGTCATCGCGCGACCGCACGGTCGGGTCGCAATAGACCCAGTCGCCGGGGATGAGATGGGTCGCGTCCGGCCCGGTAGCACGCACCCGGCCAATCGCGCCCGGTCCCGGGATGACCGGCAGATCCAGCAGATATTGCCGCTCGCCGCTCAACACTTCATTGGCATAGGCGAGAACGCCCGTGGCCACGACATCGACAATAACTTCGCCGGTGCCCAAAATCGGGTCCGGCACGGTCTCAATTGCGAGGGGCGTTCCAAACGCCTTCAGGACGGCAGCTTTCATGGTCAATCCTCTTCGTTGGATGAACCCATGGTCGCATCGCCTTCACATCTTAATCAGGCCTGGTATTATCCTAGGACTAATCAGTACCTCCCGATGAGGAGCGAAGGCAATGGCGGACGCATACCGGAGCGAGCTCGGCGATTTTCTTCGATCACGCCGGGAGAGACTAAGCCCCGTGGCTGTCGGTCTACCGGAGGGTCGACGGCGCCGGACGTCGGGTCTGAGGCGCG
>JAJXZC010000103.1 GCA_021780275.1 Pseudomonadota bacterium | reverse complement strand
CCGTAGTCCATGCAGCCATGCTGCATATCGACGAGTATCCAGTCGAAGCCAAGCGACGAAACGGCCTCGACTCCGAGCGCGCCGGGCATCATGCACCAGGCGCCGAATGTCACCTCTCCAGCCGCCCAACGCGATTTCAGAGACACGGCTTCCGCCATTTTCATATCCCTCAGAATTGCCCGAGAGCAACGCGACGAACTATCTCGGTATCCGTGGGCTCATGGCCGACCTTGTGAGCGGGTGCCGGGACCTCCTGCACCGTGTTGGTGACCTTGCCAACGCCCGTCACCTCGACCTCGACGACGTCGCCCGGGTTCATCGGCCGCGAATTCGCCGGCGTGCCGGTCAGCACGATGTCGCCCGGCAGGAAGGTGATGTGGCGGGAGAGATCGGCGAAGATGTAGTCGATCGGGAAGGTCATCTCGCTGACCGGCCCATCCTGCACCATCTTGCCGTTGATATAGGTGCGCACACGCTCTTTGCGGATGTCGACGCCCCTGACAATGCCGGGGCCGACCGGGCAGAAGCCGTCCTGCCCCTTCACGCGCAGCATGGAGCCCGCATCGGTGTCGCGGAAATCCTGCGCACCGACGTCGTTCGCCGGTGCGAAGCCCGCGAGATAGTCCCAGACATCTTCGCGCGCGACATTGCGCATCGGCTTGCCAACGATCGCCGCGATCTCGCCTTCATAATTGAGGTACTTGCAGTTCGCCGGCCGGTTGAGAAAGCCGCGATGGGAATTGAGCGTCGTCAGTGGCTTCTGGAAGTAGGTTGGCGTGACGAGCGGCGGCGCCTTGAACTCGACACGGCGGGAGTCGTAGTTCAGATGAATGCAGATGATCTTGGTCGGATCGCAAGGCGGCAGATAAATCGCCTCGGCATCTGGCACCAGACGCCCGTCGCCAAGCCGCAGCCTGTCGCCTTCCGGCCGCACCCATTTCGGCGTTCCCTCATGCAGGATGCGCCGCCACTCATCGCGCGGGCCATTCAACACAGACATTCATCCCTCCCACTCTTTTTTAAATTGAAATAGCCGGGGAGCCGATCCGACAGGCTCCCCGGCAATATCCGCCGCCCGTATATCGGGGGAAGCGGCGGACAATTATTCGGCGGCGACTTCCATGACGCCTTTCATGACACCCGCCACCGGCTGATGTCCGTAGGTGTCGCGCTGGTAATATTCGGACTGATGCGTGGCCGGCCGCGCGCCCCAGCCGATCTCGCACATCCAGCCCGACGGATTCAGGAAGTAGAAGGAATACATGTGATCGTTGGCATGGCGCCCGGGCGCAATCGTCACCGGAATGTCGTTTTGCTGTACGATTTCATAGGCGAGCCCGACGTCGTCGAAATTCTCGACCTCGAACATCATGTGGTTGATGCGCTTCTCGCCGGGCGGTCCGAAGGCGACCGTGTGGTCGCGGCTGTTGCAGTGAAGGAACATGAGGTCGAAAGGCCGCGGCAGACCCGGGAAGGGAATGCGGTATTCGATGCCGCCGCGCATGCCGAGGAGCTTGTAGAACTCATAGGTCTTTTCGAGGCCGACCGTCTCGCGCTGGATGAGATGGCCGAGCCCGCCGTCGCCCGTCTTGAAGCGGCCATGCATGCGCCGCCCGGGGTGGAAAGGCTTGTCGGCCTGGATTTGCGGCCCGTGGAATATCTCGATCGGAAAACCGCTCGCATCGTCGAGCTTCATGATCTCGAGCACACGCCGATCGTCGGCCTCGGCGGGCGTGCCGACCCGGACCTTCACGCCGGCGGCTTCGAGCTGCTTCTTCATCTCGCGGAACTCCTCGACGCCCGCGACGCGGAAGCCGAGGTAGTTGAGATCGTCCTTTCCGTCTTCCTCGAGGATCAGACGATGATGCCAGTAGTCCATGCGCAGGTAGCAGCGTCCCGCCTCGCCTTCGTCGGCGACCTCGAAGCCCAGAATGTCCGAAGCATATTTCTTCCACTGCTCGAGGCTTTTGACGCCGAGCCCCGCATAGCCGAGTTCCGTGATCTGAACCATAGCCGTTCCTCCCTCAGGCAAACGATCCTTTGCGGACCGATATGTTCTTTATGTCGGTATAGAAGTCGAAGCTCCAGGTTCCGCCTTCGCGGCCGATGCCTGAATCGCGGCTTCCGCCGAAGGGCGCCGCGAGATCGCGAACGAAGAAGCAGTTGACCCAGACGGTGCCCGCCACAACCCGCGAGGCGATCGCGGTCGCGCGCGCCTCGTTGCCGCTGAAAAGCGTCGCCGCCAGGCCGTATTTCGTGTTGTTGGCAAGTTCGATCACTTCGTCATCGTCGGAAAAACTCTGCCAGGTGAGCACCGGGCCGAAGACCTCGCGCTGGGCGATTTCGAGCGACGGATTGACGTTGGCGAATAGCGTCGGCTGGAAGTAAAGCTCGCCGAAATTCGCGCGGCTGCCGCCCCAGAGCGGCACGGCGCCGTCCGCCTTCGCCCGCTCGACGAAGCCGGCGACGCGTTCGAAATGCTCCTTGGTGATCAGCGGTCCGACGCGCGTGTCCTTGTCGCGCGGATCGCCGACGACCATGTGGCTCGCAGCCGTGCGCACCTTTTCGAGAAAGCCCGGCTCGATCGACTTTTCGACCATGATGCGCGTGCCGGCGAGGCAGACCTGACCCGCATTCATGTATTGCGCGGCGACTGTCTGAGCGGCGGCGTCGAGATCGGCATCGGCGCAAACGATGAAGGGCGACTTGCCGCCGAGCTCGGCGCTCATCGGCGTGATCGAGCGCGCCGCGGCCTGGCCGATGATTTTCGCCGTGTCGGTCGACCCGGTGAAGCTGATGCGGTCGACATCGGGATGATTGACGAGCGCATCGCCCGCCTCCTCACCGATCCCCTGCACGACATTGAGAACGCCTGCCGGTACGCCCGCCGCATGGGCAATGTCGGCCATCAGCGAGCAGGTGAGCGGCGCCCATTCCGGCGGCTTGACGACGACGGTGTTGCCGGCGGCGAGCGCCGGGCCGACCTTCCAGGTCGTCAGCATCAAGGGTGCGTTCCAGGGCGTGATCAAGGCCGCGACGCCGGCCGGATCGTAACGCACATGATTGACGACTTCGGGCGAGTCGATCGAATGGCCCCGGAGCGTCAGCGCCCATTCGGCAAAGAATTCGATGTTCTGCGCGGCGCGGGGCACGACACGATGAACATTGCCGATGAGCAGCGAGCCATTGTCCATCGTCTCGACGGCGGCAAGCTCGTTCGCCCGTGCTCTGATACCTTCCGCAAAGCGCTTCAGGATCGGCAAACGGCCCTTCGGCCCGAGGGCCGCCCAGGCCGGAAACGCCTTGCGTGCGGCGGCGACCGCCTGATCGACTTCCACCTTGCCGCCCGCCGCGACGTCGGCGAGATGCGAGCCGTCGATCGGCGAGAGGTCCGCGAATTTTCGTGACGAGGTGACGCGCCGCCCGCCGATCCAGTGATCGGTCGAGATTTCGACGCCGGCGACCTTCGCAATATTTCCTGCCATCACACAGCCTCCGTGACGCGACTTCCGGCTTTTTTCCCGACTTCGATGTCTTCCGTCAGGAAGCGGTCCACCAACTCGTTGGCGAGCGTGCGGTCCCCAAACAGATGGGCCATCTGATAGTTGCGTGCCGAAGAACCGAGATAGAAGCGTTCGTACTGAAGATTCCGGCCGGCAAGGCCCGTGCCGACGAAATCCCAGGCGAGCCGGAAGACGCGGGCGCGCTGCTCGGCGCCCACGTCGCCGGCACCGCGCAGATAATGATCGATGAGCGGACGGAGACCGGCATCGTCGAGTTGAGCGCGGCTCGGCGCGGCGAAGACATTATGCGACCCGATGAGCTGGATGATTTCGCTGACCCGCGCCATCCATCGCGGCATCGACGCGCGAAGGGCGGAGAAGGGCTGGGCATCCGGCAGCCAGACGCCATTGCCATAGTCGGTAGCCCCGTCCTCGGCGGCCTTCAGGCAGGCGCGCGTCAATTCGGCATAGCTCCAGATTTCGCCGAGCATCTCCCATGTCTGCGGCTTGACGTCGTTGATCACCTCGGTCATCCGCGAGGCGAGACCCCAGGCGAATTCAAGTTTCGTCAGTGCCCGGACCGTCGTCTGCTGCATGACGTTCGGCCACCAGCTGCGCATCATGACCGAGTTGTAGACGGCAGTGTTGCAGTTGACGTGCAGACGGTCCCGGGGCACTTCGACATTGTCGAAGATCACGAAGGCATCCTGCTCGTCGAACCGGGTCGAGATCGGATGATCGAAAATATTTCTGCTTTCGGAAAATGAATCCCGACAGATGAATTTGAGACCGGGGGTGGACATCGGAATGCAGAAGGAGATCGCATACTCGTCGCAATCGGGCGGCAAGGGATGAGACGGATAGACCGCAATCTCGTCGGCGAAGGGGGCAAGCGTCGCGAGGATGCGCGCGCCGCGCACGACGATACCGTGCTCGGTTTCGCCGACCTTGCGAAGCGCCACATCGTTGCCGGGTTGCGGCGCGTCGCCCTGCGCCTTGTCGATGGTCGGATTGACGATCGTGTGGGTCAGCGAAATGTCGTTGCGGCGCAGATATTTCTGATAATTGACGAGGTTCTCCGCGCCTTCCTCGTTGCCGTTGACGGCCCATTCCTCGGAGCGGCCCGCGAAGCCCGCATAGGTCACGTTCATGTAGTCCGGCGTACGGCCCATCAGGCCCACCGAATAGGCGGCGATTTTCTCCAGCCCCGCGCGACGGCGCGCCAGATCCTGCCTCGAGCGGGGAATCATATGGCTGACATTGATCTTCTCGCCCGTCTCGGGATCCGGCATCAGGCAGGCCTCGGCCTCCTTGTGCTGGAGATCGTAGACAGCTGCGACACCGCGCGCCGCGCCCGCGAATGCGGGATCGCCGGCGACGTTCTCGATCTTGCGGTCGTCGACCCAAATCTCCCGGGGTTGCCTGAGGCCTTCCAAAAACTGCGCGCCCGTACGTGCCGGCATGGCTTCCTCCCTTTATACTTGTATTGACATCCGGCCGGATGTGGCATGGCCGGCACATCCGCCAGCAACCAGCCATATTTTATATACACTCATTTATGAGTAGCGTCATATGTTCCATGCGTTGTACAAACCTGTCAACCGGCAAAGTTTGCCGACGAATGGCGCATGAATGGTCAAGATACTTGCCGCGCCGCCGAATACTCTGGCAGAAAGGGCCCGGCAGCAGTTTGGCGCAGCCTTGCTACAATGAGGACATGCGATGGACACATCTTCGAAAATTGGCAAGCAAGCCGGTGCCAAATCCGCAAAGAGGGAACATCCGCAGACGGAGGGGCGAAGAGACCGCAACAAGCGGGAAAAGGTCGCGCGCATCACGGCGGCGGCCCGCACTCTGTTTCACGCCAAGGGTTATACGAAAACGACCACGCAGGAAGTGGCGGAAGCTGCCGATATCGGAGCTGGCACACTGTTTCTCTATGCGAAATCAAAGGAAGACCTCCTCATCCTGGTTTTCAAGGATGAAATGAGCCAGCTGATAGAGGAAGTGTATGGAACAATTCGGAAGAAGGCCCCGTTGCTCGAGCAAGCGGAGTCATTGTTCGATGGGTTTATTGAATATCACAGGCGCGATGTTGTCATTGCCCGCGCGCTAATTCGCGAACTCAGCTTCTCCGGCAACCCTGGGCGCCGGAAAGACGTGCTCACCATTCCAGAAGCGATTATCGAAAAGCTTGTCCATTTCGTCTCAGCGGCTCGGGCGCGCGGCGAAATTCGCGCCGATATCGATCCGGTCGAAGCAGCGCGATGCCTGTTTGCTATCTACTATCAGCAGTTGCAAACTTGGCTGGGGACGTATGTCAGCCACAGCGCCTTCAAGCAAAACATGCATGTACTTCTCAAATTCGTGATCGACGGAATGTCCGTAGGCGGCATACGCAAAATAGAACCCTCGCGAAATAAACGAGCGTCGCGGACCGGGAAAAGATGAGAACAGGCTCGTCGCACCGGACGCCGTTTACCCAGGAAAACCAGCACCGCCGAAGGCGAATGAGTTTAGCGGATTCAGCGTTCCAATTCGGAGGACCTCTCTCGACCCAAGGTGCAGTCGACGCCCGTCTTTCAAGGGGGGAGGATCGGGGGAGAAACCTCGAAACCCGCGCGCCGACTGCGACTAGTGCTGACCGTCAGGTATTCTCAACGTGAGACCGTCGAGATCGTCGGTCATAGTAATCTGACAAGCAAGGCGGCTATTTTCCGTCGAACCTTCGGCAAACTGCAACAGGTTGGCTTCCATGCCGCCGGGCTCGGCCATGCCGGTCCGGGCGATCCAAGCGGCATCGACATGCACATGGCAGGTCGCGCAGGCGCACTCGCCCCCGCAATCGCCGTCGATTCCCGGCACGCCGTTGTTGACCGCGGCATCCCTCGCGGTCGTGCCGTTCTTGACCGCGATGGGATATTCGGCGCCGTCCGGCTCGATGAAAATGACTGTGGGCATTTTTTTACTCTTGTCGATCATGCTGGATGAAACAGCGGCTGGAGCATTTCCGTGACGAAACGGGGGGCAACGCTTCATCGCGAAATAACGCGCCAGACCGGGCCCGGTCTAATGCGCGTGCAGCTTTACCGGTAAATGGGTGAACCCGTGAATGAAGTTGGACAGCGTCCTCTCGGGCGCGCCGACGACCTCCACCTTGCTGAAGCGCTTCAGGATTTCTTCCCAGATGATCCGCAGTTGCAGTTCCGCCACGCGGTTCCCCATGCAGCGATGCACGCCGAAACCGAAGGAAAGATGGTGACGGGAATTCGGGCGATCAATGATGAACTCGTCCGGACGGTCGATCACCTCTTCGTCCCGGTTTCCCGACATGTACCACATGACGACCTTGTCGCCCTTTCTGATCTTCTTGCCGCCGATTTCGGCGTCCATGAGCGCCGTCCGACGCATATGCGTCAGCGGCGTCTGCCAGCGGATGATCTCGGGGATCATTTTCGGGATGAGGCCCGGATCGGCCATGAGCTTGCGATATTCCGCCGGGTTCTGATTGAGTGCGAGCACCCCGCCGCTAATCGAATTGCGCGTGGTGTCGTTGCCGCCGACGATCAGGAGCATCAAGTTCCCGAGAAACTCAAGGAATGGCATGTCCCGCGTCGCCGGCGAGTGCGCCATCATCGAGATCAGATCGGACTTCGGAGACTCGTTGATGCGTTTGTCCCACAGATCCTTGAAATAGTACGCGCATTCGAGAAGTTCCTCGCGGCGCTGTTCCCAAGACGAGACCACACCTGTTTCGGGCGTGGCCGTTGCCACGTCCGACCAGCGGGTGAGCCTGCGCCGCTCCTCCCAGGGGAAATCGAACAACGTCGCCAGCGTCATCGTCGTCAGCTCGACGGACACCCTGTCGACCCAATCGATCTCTTCGCCGATGGGAAGCGAGTCAAGAATAAGCCCCGCGCGCTCGCGGATGATGGGCTCTAGCAGAACAAGATTGGACGGTGCAACCGCCGGACTGACCGCCTTGCGCTGCGCATCGTGCTTGGGCGGATCCATCGCAATGAACATCTCGAGTTCAAGTGCGCCCTCACCTGTTTGCATGTCCTGAATGGCGATGCCGCCTATCTTGGCTTCGGAGGAGAACGTCTGGTGGTTCACCTCGACCTGCATGATGTCGTTGAATTTTGTTACCGACCAGTAGGGGCCGTAGGCGCTCTCGGGGCAATAGTGGACGGGGTCTTCCCGCCGCAGCCGTGCGAAGTAGCTCCCGATCGTGTCGTTTTGAAAGAGCTTCGGATCGCTGACATCCATCCGAGACAGCGGGACCGTCGAAGCCGGATCGCGCACCAATGTGTCAGTCGTCATCTCTCTGTCCTCCCGGTCGGCGTCTGTGCGGCATCCACCCGTCACGGCGCATGCAATACCTTTATATTAATTCATTATAATAGATCATGGACAATTCGATGTCAAACGCTCTCCATCGCCGCTGCGGTTCCGTTAATCCAGGACGAATCCCTCATACCCCCTGGCCGCAGCGGTATTGCACTGGTCCATATAAATGGGCACGCCGGGGAAATTCAGAAGCTGCCGCGGCTTTCCCGGAATGTTGGCGCCCATGTACCAGGAATCGGCACGGGGAAAGAGCGTCATGTCGGCTATGGAGTTCAGGAGCTGTGTCCATCCCTCCTCGGCCTGAGTGGTCGCTTCCATCCGCCACCTGTCATTCTTGCGCATATGCTTGAGGCAATCGACAACCCATTCGCCCTGCAATTCGGCGCATGTCGGGCCGTTGCAGAATCCAGAGGGACTCTGTGGACCATAAAGAAAAAGCAAGTTCGGGAATCCCGACGTCGCGAAACCGAGATAAGTGCGCGCGCCTTCGGTCCATTTTTCCTTGAGCGTCACGCCGCCCGTCCCGCGTATATCGATCTGGGTCAACCCGCCGGTCACGGCATCGAACCCCGTCGCCAGGACAAGCATATCGAGCTCAACCAGCCCATCCGCCGTGCGCACGCCTTCGGGAACTATTTCCGCGATCGGCGTCTCGCGCACATCGACCAGGCTAACGTTGTCCTGATTGAACACTTCGTAATACCACTGCTCCAGCGAAGGGCGCTTGACGCCGAAGGGATGCGGCGGCTCCATCGGCGCGAGTTTGTCGGCCAATGCCGGATCCTTGATCCGGGCGCGGGTCTTGTCGCGCCAGAAATCGTACATGGTACGGTTTGCTTCCTCATTCGTCAGGATGTCGGCAAATCCACCGATCCAGTAGTGGAAGCCGCCTTTTTGCCAGAGCTTTTCATAAAGCGCGCGGCGCTCTTCCGGCGGCACTTCCAGCGCGGACCTTTCGTCCCTGAGAATGTCGAATCCGCCGAACGTCTCGCGCCGCATGCGGAATATCGCCGGATAATCGGCCTTCATCCGCTGTTGCGTCTCGACGTCGAGCTTGCGCTGCTGCATCGGCAGGGCAAGGATCGGCGTACGCTGGAACACCGTCAGATGCGCCGCGTCCTTGCTGGCTTCCTGCACCACCTGAACGCCGCTCGCTCCGGTTCCCACGACGCCAACCCGCTTGCCCGCGAAGCTAGCGCCTTCCTGCGGCCACAGCGCCGTGTGATGGCACTCACCGGCAAAGCTTTCAAGACCCTTGTAGTTCGGGATATAGGGTTTGGACGCAAAACCGGCGCAAAGGATGAAGAACCGGGCGCGCACGGTAGCGCCGTCGGTCGTGCTGATAACCCATTCATCGCGCGCCTCGTCGAATTCCGCCGCGCTGACGCGCGTGCTGAACCTTATGTCCCGGCTCAGGTCGAGTTTTTTGTCAACGTAATGGAAATAGCGGCGCAGCTCATCCCAGGCCGGAAATCTTTCGGTCCAGTTCCAGTCGCGCCATAATTCCTCGATCGAGAACTCGTAAATCGGGACATGGGAATCGACTCGCGCGCCGGGATAGCAGTTCCAATACCAGCAACCGCCCAGATCGGCACCAGCCTCGAACAGGCGAACCTTGAAGCCTTCCTGGCGCAAGCGGTGAAGCTGATAGATGCCGTTGAATCCCGCTCCAACAATGAGTGCATCCAATACTTCAGCGTCGTCACTTTCTTGCGTCTGGCCGGATTGTACCCAACTCATCGAGATCGCTTCCCTTCATATCCACAGCATGCCGCCTTGACCGGCTACATTCCCCCCGCCACAATGAGGCGAGGGTCGCTCCAGAATTCACCTTGTCGAAACCATAGTTCAGTCGCCGAACAATCTTCCTCGCAGCGCCGGGACCAGAGCTGCGTTGCCTATGCGGGCCTTGGATCGCGAATGAGAACAGTCCCCTGCGCCGCACAACAGGCGCGGCCCTCGTTCGTCACATCGATGCGAACCACCGCAGTCGATTTTGTCATCGCGATCAGCTCGGCCACCGCTATCACCTTGCCCGAGGATACCGGCGCCAGCAGATTGAGCTTGAATTCCATCGTCGCCGCCCACTGTCCTTTCCGCATATGCGGATAGCAAACGCAGCCGAGAACATGGTCGCACATCGCAGCCAGCACCCCGCCATGCATATTTCCGATCGGCGTCAACAGCCGGTCTGAGACTTCCATCTCGGCAGTGAGCTTGCCCGGCTCGACATGTGTGATGCGAACCCCCAGAAACTCGGGCAACCCTTTCATTGAATTGCTGGCGTTTATGAAACCCTGTGCGATTTCCTGGTTGAACTCCGGCAGCTTTGCAACAATTGTCATCTCGTTTTCTCCGAAACCTTCAATGGTACCCAAGGCGCGCGCAGCCGAGCCTTACAGATAGATATTTGCCCTGCCCAGCGAGCTTTCGGCGCTTTTCACGAGATCGGCCATGACTTCCGCAGCCGGCCTCACCTTGTGAACGAGACCCATGCCCTGCCCCGCGAAACCGGGAGCAATATCTTTCCGCTTTACCGCCGCCGCCGCCGCCAGCACCGGCATCGCAACCATGGGCTGGAAGGGCATGGGCAGAGGCTCCAGACCTGCCTCGGCAAAAGCCTCGGACCATTTGTTGCGAATGATGCGGGCCGGCTTTCCGGTGACGGTCCGGGAAACAAGCGTATCGCCGTCACCCGACTCGACAATCGCTTCCTTCTGGAAATCCTCGATGCCGGCCTCATCGGTCGCGAGAAACGCCGTACCGATCCAGGCGCCTTCGGCGCCGAGCATCATTGCAGCTGCGATGCCGCGCCCGTCGGAAATGCCGCCCGCGCCGAGTACGGGAATGCGACCCGCAATCGCATCGACAACCTGCGGGATGAGCGCCATCGTTCCGATGGGTGAATTGTGCCCGCCCCCGTCATGGCCCTGCGCGACGATCAGATCGATGCCGGAATTGACCACCTGCAGGGCATGCTTCACCGCGCCGACGACCGCCATCACCTTGGTGCCGTTGGCGTGGAGCCGATCAAGCCAAGGCCCCGGATTGCCCAGACCCGCCGCATAGACAGGAACCCGCTCCTCAACCACAACTTCCATTTGCGCTTCGAAGAATTCTTTCGAAAACAGCGGCGCGGTCGATTTGGACGAACGGTGAGCTTCCTCGGATTCCCGCGCCCTGGATTTCAGCGGCGGTATGTTTTCCTTCTTCATGAAATCTTGCGCGAATTTCTGGTACTCAGGCAGCAAATCCATCGGAGACGGACCAGCCTTGCCCTTGTAGGCTTCCCTGCGCACCGAGGCTGGCAGCAGGGTGTCCACACCAAACGGCTTGTCCGTCAACGATCGTGTTTCACGAATCCATTCGCGCAACTGATCGGGAGAACAAGCAGCCGCGCCAAGCACACCGAGGCCACCCGCATTCGATACCGCCGCCGCAAGCCGTGGAACGCTCGCGCCACCCATACCGGCCAGCAAGATCGGGTATTTAATACCCAGAATATCACATACTCGGCTATGCAGAGTCATAGCTAACCTCCCATCAGGCGGCTTCATTGGCCGCGTTATTTATGATCATAAATTATCGATGTCCGGGGAGCGGCGCAAGTGTCGCAAAAACGACGTTGGCATCGCGAACACTCGCCTAGGATTTCCGTCGGGGAACCCGCGGCATGCTCAGGTCGTCAGCATCCTGCCAACGCACGATTTTGGACATAATGTCGGGATGACGAGCTTCCAGATACTTGTCGGATCGGCTTATGAACCGGGACATTTCGGTGA
>JAJXZC010000831.1 GCA_021780275.1 Pseudomonadota bacterium | reverse complement strand
CCCGGCCAGTCGGTGAAGGACCGCGCCGCGCTTTACATCATCAAGGACGCGATTGCGCGTGGCGAGCTTCGTCCCGGCGGGACCATCGTCGAAGGCACAGCTGGCAACACAGGCATCGGCCTTGCGCTCGTCGGCAATGCCCTGGGCTTCAAGAGCGTCATCGTCATTCCCGAAACGCAGTCGCAGGAAAAGAAGGACATGCTCCGCCTCTGCGGCGCCGAGCTGATCGAGGTTCCGGCCGTTCCCTACAAGGATCCGAACAACTACGTGAAATATTCCGGCCGCCTCGCCGAAGAGCTTGCGGCGAAGTCTCCGAACGGCGCCATCTGGGCCAACCAGTTCGACAATGTGGCAAACCGGCAGGCGCATATCGAAACCACGGGCCCCGAAATCTGGGCGCAGACCGATGGCAAGGTCGACGGCTTCACTTGCGCCGTCGGCACGGGCGGCACGCTGGCCGGCATCGCCATTGCGCTCAAGGCGCGCAACAAGAATGTCACCATCGCGCTTTCCGATCCGATGGGCGCCGCGCTTTATCACTACTACAAGCATGGCGAGCTGAAGGCCGAAGGCAGCTCCATCACCGAAGGCATCGGTCAGGGCCGCATCACGGCGAACCTCGAAGACGCGCCCATCGACGACGCCTTTCAGATCCCCGACGAGGAAGCCCTGCCCTTCGTCTTTGACCTGCTGAAGCATGAAGGTCTTTGCCTCGGCGGCTCCAGCGGCATCAATGTCGCGGGCGCAGTCCGTCTCGCGCGGCAGATGGGCCCCGGACATACGATCGTCACTATTCTCTGCGACTACGGAACGCGCTATCAGAGCAAGCTGTTCAATCCGGCTTTCCTGAAGGAAAAGAACCTCCCGGCGCCGGACTGGCTTTAGTCTCGCTATAACTGTCATCCCGGCCTCGTGCCGGGATCCAGGGGCGTCAAGCGCGGAACAAGTGGCCCCTGAACCCCGGAATAAATCCGGGGTGACACGGACATGGAATGAATTATCAGAATGCCGCAGACCGTAGACTACCCGCTTGTCACCACCGAATGGCTTGCCGCGCATCTCGATGCGCCGGACGTGCGCATCGTGGACGGCTCCTGGTATCTGCCGCAGGCACAGCGCAATCCCCGCGCCGAATATAAGCAGGAACACATTCCCGGCGCAGTCTTCTTCGACATCGACGAGATCGCAGACACCGACAGCCCCTATCCGCACATGCTGCCGAGCCCGGAGAAATTCTCTTCTCGCGTTCGCGCACTTGGCCTCGGCGACGGCGTCCGCATCGTCGTCTATGACGGCGCGGGGCTTTTCAGCGCGGCGCGCGTCTGGTGGATGTTTCGCGTCATGGGCCATCGCGACGTGGTGGTGCTCGATGGCGGCTTGAAGAAATGGAAGGCCGAAGGCCGCCCGCTCGACGACGCCCGCCCGCGCCACAGCGCCCGGCACTTCACCGCGCGGCGCGACGTGCCGCTGGTGCGCGACCGCGAGGCCATGCTCCACAATCTAGACACCTGCGCCGAGCAGGTCGTCGACGCCCGTTCCGGCCGCCGCTTCCGCGCTGCGGAGCCGGAGCCCCGGCCCGGCCTCAAGGGTGGGCACATTCCCGGCAGCCTCAATCTTCCCTCTGGAAACCTCGTCAACGCCGACGGCACGCTGAAGTCCCGCGAGGAACTCGTGCGGCTTTTCGATGATGCGGGCGTCGACCTCTCCCGACCGGTCATCACCACCTGCGGCTCAGGCGTCAGCGCCTGCATTCTGGCGCTCGGACTCGCGGTCCTGGGGCATGATCGCGTCTCGGTCTATGATGGCTCATGGTCGGAATGGGGCGCGGTGAAGGGCCTGCCGATCGAAGCCTGAAAGGCGATATGAGCGATGGGCAAGACGCACAAGGCCATCGTTACCTACCTCGAAATGAAGGCGCCGCCGCGCCTCGCGCCCGCCCCGCGCCCGCTCGGCAAATACGCCCTGCTCCGCGTCGAGAGGCCGCCGCTGCATTTCTACCGCTATCTCTACGATACGGTCGGGCGGCCCTATGTCTGGGTCAGCCGCCGCAACATCCCCGACGAGGCACTCACCGAAATCATCCACCACGACGCGGTGGAAATTTACGTGCTTTACGTGAACGGCGCTCCCGTCGGCTATTTCGAACTCGACTTCCGCGACCTTCCGGACGCGGAGCTTTCGTTTCTGGGCATCGTGCCTGAATATATCGAGCAGGGATTGGGGCGGTTCCTGCTGGGCGAAGCGATCTCGCTCGCCTGGCTGAAAAACCCCGAACGCCTCATCGTCCAGACCTGCACGCTGGATCACCCGGCTGCGTTGACGCTCTATCAGCGGATGGGGTTTTCGCCTTACGGGCAGAGCGAGGTTGAGGTGGAGGAGTAATTGAGAAGATTGGTGTCTCGTTCTCGGGTTTTTATCTAGGTCGCCCCCCCTCCGCAGTTACTCGCTCCTCAATTACTTCAATACGCTAGCGCTTGCGTTTTGGAACGCTCCGCAATCCACTTCCTGTCTTATTCTGTGTTGATTTGAATGATCTCAAGCGGATAATTGTATTCTGATATTCTTCCAATACTCCACTTTCCGCAACACTAGGAAACTGCTTCAAGTAGCCCATGTAGCCGCTAAGCTCTTCCGAGCGATCCACATATTGATCCGGATTTTTCTCCGCATTGTTGAATATAGCTCTAATTTTTCGTCGATAGTCGCGTGGAGGTTGAACCTTCTCATTGACTACAGCGCCCGTAATCAATTGACGACCATAAATTGAAGCAATTCTGCGCTTTTGCGGATTCAAATTTAATCCATAGACATCTAATAGACGCCTCTCTACGTCACGTAACAATGTTGAGACATTCTCACGACTATCGGCGCTAATCGTAATGTCATCTGCATACCGAGAATATGATCCACCAATTCCTTCTGCGAGTGAGGAAAATTCTTCGTCTAGGTCGAACAAAATGGAATTTG
>JAJXZC010000658.1 GCA_021780275.1 Pseudomonadota bacterium | reverse complement strand
CGCACATTTTTCAAGGTCACGCGTCCGCCGGTGATCGCCCCGGCGATCAGATAGGTGCCCAGATTCGTATCATGTGGTTTAAGCATTTTACGATCGACCATCTGATCGACGACGCGCTTCAGCTGCGCATAACGGTGTACTGTAATGAAATCATAGGCGTCTTTGGCCACTTCCGGCGCGGTCGGCACTTCAGCAATCACAATGCGCATCAGGCCGACGACCTGATGATCGAATTGAGCCTGCAGATAGGCGCGCGCCAGTTTGTAGAAGACTTCTCGCGGTGTGCCTGTCGCCGTGATGTCGCCGAATTCTTCGCCCAGCTCGCCGTAGGATTCGCGAACGACGGTTGCGAAAAGTTCCTCCTTCGAGCTGAAGTGCTTGTAAAGCGTAGCCGTCGAGACATCCGCTTCGCGCGCTATGTCGGCGACCGCTGCTCGGCTGAAACCATTCTTCAGAAAGTTCTCTTGGGCCGCCGCCAGAATAGAGGCTCTTTTACTCTCTTTGACTGAACGGCGGTATTGTTCCAATCCCAATTCAAGTTCCTTCTGTCTCGTTTCGCTCGGACGTTGCGCAGACTGTCGATGCGCAATTTTGCGCGGATGTTAGTAGTTAACGCTGTGAAATATTTTAGTCTTAAATATATTTCCGAGAAACAATTTTTCGATGAAATAGGCTTTTAGTATAAAGCTCGCTCACATAGGCGTATATACATGAATTATGCTCACATATTGGAAATGTCTCTCGGATAATCTTCTAGACTAAGGTCTACTTACTTATCAAGTATACGAAGACTCGGTGCGAGTGGATCATATCAATATCAATATTTGCGAATTAAATTTTGTGAAAATTATGTCCGACTGCGGACATTTTCAGGCCGAGGTGTCGCTCGCAGCAGATCGGAAAAACGTCGCGTCGCTTTGGTAATCTGCGGTTCGGGGATGGCGGCGAAGCCCAGATAGAGGCCGGGTCTTGAAGCTGGTTCGAGCGAGTAGGTCGAGAGGGCGGAGAGGTGAATATCCGCCTCTTTCGCGCGGGCGGCGATCATCCTGTCGTCAAGGCCGTCCCGCAGATAGGCGACCATCTGCATGCCGCCGTCGCCCGGCGAGACCTCCATCCAGGGCTCTAGGTCGCGCTTGGCAGCGTTAATTAGGCATAATCTTCGCTCGGCATAGATAGCACGCATGCGGCGTACATGGGTGCCGTAGTGGCCTTCCGCCATGAAGTCGGCAAGTGCGGACTGCACGGCTGCGGGCGCAACGTGGCCTGTAAGGCGTATCGCCGTGCGGAAGGCGTCGATGAGATTTTCCGGCACGATGAGATAGCCCACACGCAAGGCGGGAAAGAGGGTCTTGGCGAAAGTTCCCATGTAAAGAACGCGATCGGCGCGGTCGAGCCCCTGCAGCGAGGCGAGCGGGCGGCCCGTATAGCGATATTCGCTGTCGTAGTCGTCTTCCAGAATCCAGGCATTGGCGCTGCGGGCGAATTCGAGGAGTTCCAGTCGCCGTTGCAGCGAGAGTGTGACGCCCAGAGGAAACTGATGCGATGGCGTGACATAAATGAGGCGCGGGGTGGGGGCGAGCTTGCGGCCTTCGTCCACGTTGATCCCTTCGTCATCGACCGGAACGGGCACGATGTCCGCGCCTGCACCGACGAAGGCGCCTCGTGCGCCGAGGTAGCCGGGGTCTTCCAGCCAGACCTGATCCATCGGATCGACCATCATCTGGGCGGCGAGCATGAGCGCTGCCTGCGCGCCGGTCGTGACGATCACCTGTTCCGGCGTGCAGACGCCGCCGCGCGCCGCGCCGACATGCGTCGCGATGGCTTCGCGCAAGGCACTGTTGCCTGCCGAGGTTTCATAGCCGAAGTGCCCGGTGGAGCGGTCGCGCGCTCGCCGCGCGAGGATTCTGCTCCATAGCGTCATTGGGAAAAGGTCGATGGCAGGCAGGCCGTGGGTGAAGGCGCGGGCCTGTCCACGTTCATAGCCGACCGGCAGCCGCTGCAACTTCGAAAGGCTCTGGCCGCGTTTCGAAAGCGGGTCGGCGGCGGATTTTGCCTTTTGCTTTTTGGCGGAGGCGCCCTTGGCGATTTCGAGCAGATGATCGGGCAGGCTCGCCGCAATGCGTGTGCCTGCACCCACGGTGGTTTCGAGATAGCCCTCCGCCGTCAGTTGCTCGAAGGCGGTCAGCACCGTGTTGCGTGCGACGTTGAGGTCGCCCGCAAGCACGCGCGACGAGGGCAGCCGCGCGCCCGCAGGCAACCGCCCCTCCAGAATGGCCTCGCGGAGCGCGTCATAGAGCTGGCGATAGAGCGGCGCCTTGGCGTCGGGGTCGAGAGCGATGGTGCCAAGCGGCAGGGGCGAATGGGACATGGAGCGGCTCCTCTATTTGGCTCCATATTATTTTCTCAAATGGACCTTTTGATAGGGCCAATTTGAGATATTCCTCGTCCGTTAGTTTCGGCGGATGCCGATGGTGTGAAGGAACGAGGCAATGAGCGAATTTTCGACGGCTGCGCCCTATCGGGTGCTTCAGGCACCTGCGCGGGCGCATTACGACCATGAGACGGTACACGCCATTCTGGACGAAGGTCTGGTGGGGCATGTCGCCTTTGCGGCCGAGGCGGGCCCGGTCGCGATCCCGATGTTCTATGTCCGCGATGGCCAGCGTGTGCTCATCCATGCCTCGCGCAAGAGCCGGTTGATGCTGAGCCTCATCGAAGGCGCGCCGCTCTGTCTGACGGTCACCCTGATCGACGGGCTGGTGATGGCGCGGTCTGCCTTTCATCATTCGATGAACTATCGCTCTGTAACTGTGCATGGATGCGCCACTCCTCTTGCCGGCAAGGAAAAGACAGCCGCGATGGCGCTCTTCGTCGAGCGGGTGCAGGTGGGGAGGTCGACGGATGTACGTGCGCCCAATGCGCGGGAGTTGAAGGCGACCGAGGTGTTGGCCATTCCGCTTGTCGATGTG
>JAJXZC010000318.1 GCA_021780275.1 Pseudomonadota bacterium | reverse complement strand
CTGCCGCGCAACATGCGTTCGCATCGGCTCTACGGCTTCTCGCCGGTCGAGCAGATCGCGCTGACAATCAACGTCGCGCTCAGGCGCGAGCAGGCGACGCTGGACTATTACAACACCGGCTCGATCCCGGATTCATTCGCGACCTTGCCGAAGGACTGGACCGTCGATCAGATCCGGCAGTTCCAGGATTATTTCGACGCGCTGATGTCAGGCAATCTGGCGCGCCGCCGCATGGTCAAGTTTATGCCGGCGGAGTTCAAGCTGACCGAGACGCGCCAGGCGCCGCTGAAGGATATGTATGACGAATGGCTGGCGCGGGTGATCTGCTACGCCTTCTCCGTGCCCGCCTCCGCTTTCGTCACCCAAGTCAACCGCGCGACCTCGCAGACTTTGCGCGCGCAAGCGGCGACAGAAGGGCTCGTGCCGCTGAAAGCCTGGGTGAAGATGGCACTCGATCGCATGATCGCGCTTTGCTTCAAACAACCGGACCTCGAGTTCTACTGGGTCGGCGACGACGCGGTCGATCCGCTGGAGCAGGCGCAGACCATCGCCATCCTCGTCAATGCCGGAGTGAAGACCGTCGCCGAGGCGAGAGCGGAGCTGGGGCTCGGGCAGGCGAGAGGGGTCGCGAAGCACATTCGCCATCACGATGCGGCCGGGCGGTTCACGGATGCGGAGCATGCCGTTGAGCCGAGGACGCACCGGCATCTGAAGCCAGATCGTGGGATTGAGGTGGCGGCGAATGACAATAGCACAGTGCAATCGGACGCATCAGGCGGTTCGAACCGATACTCCGTCGCGCTATCTGAAGAGGAAAAGCGTGGTGGACACGCCATCGCGCGACACGTATCGATATCGGACAGGGATGTTCTCGCCCGCGCAGGAACGCCAGTAAGGGGGACACTTTTTGGGTCCGAATATCGTGCTGTGGGCAAGTTTGACTCTCTGGAGTCCGCCAATGATTTCGTCAATAGACTACTTGAACGAAATCAACATGACGTAGATGCTGTCGCGTCTGGCGCAAAGGATGATGCTTGGTTGGAGGATCGCTTCGGATACCCGACGGGGAAGGAGGCGCTTGTATCAGACGACAGCGAAACTCCGCGATTTCGGGCCACATACAATGTGGGGCTCGAAATTGTGCATGACCCGACCTCCCCAAGAGGCTATACGGTGAAGACCGCATATCCCCTGAACGATAATCCCGGCGAAGATCGGAGATGAACAATGGCTACGTTCAAACTTACGCCGTTCCGGTATTTCCTTCGCCTTTATGAAGCTTCTATAGACGGGCAAGCTCCTTCCGAGTCCAAAGAAAATCCTCTCGGGGATTTTATTTCAATCCTACGTCGATACAAGGACGCAGATCTGGTGCCTCTTGTGACGGAGATCAACGATGTATTGGATCGGCGGGATGAGAGCGCCGCGCGTATGTTGTTCAACGATGGTCATCTCTACATCCGTTGGCACAGTCCGCAAGCGGCCACTAATTTGCTAAAGTCTATATTGAATGCCGCAAAGTCGTTTTGAAGGCTACTTCAACAATGGCCGGAGAATGCAAAGGTCTATGCTGCCCGGTGAAACCGTGACAACCTCCTGGGACTGCAAAGAAATGTGATTCAGCCGCTGGCCGCAGGCCCGCCGGAAGGTTAAGGGGCAGGCGTGGGATTATCCCTTCGGGTCAACCTCAACTATCGCCGACGCGCTGTCGTTGCTACGCACGGTGATCGAGACGCGCAAGGATCAGATCGCCGCGCTCAACTGGACGATCCGGCCGCGCTTCTCGGGCGGTCCCGCCGTCGAAAGCCGCTGCGCCGCGCTGCGCGCCTTCCTAAGCTTTCCCGACCGCTGGCATGATTTCGCGACCTGGCTGCGTATGCTCGTCGAGGACATGCTGGTCAACGACGCGGCGACGATCTATCCGCGCTATGCGCGCTCCGGCGCCGTCTACTCGCTCGACGTGATCGACGGCGCGACGATCAAGCCGCTGATCGGCGAGGACGGCCGCTCGCCCGCCCCGCCCGATCCCGCCTATCAGCAGGTTCTGCATGGCGCGCCGGCGGCGGACTTCGCCGACGACGAATTGCTCTATCTGCCGCGCAACCCGCGCTCGCATCGGCTCTATGGCCTTTCGCCCGTCGAGCAGATCGCGCTGACGATCAACATCGCGCTGCGGCGCGAGCAGGCGACGCTCGACTATTACAACACCGGCTCGATTTCGGATTCCTTGGCCACTCTGCCGAAGGACTGGACCGTCGATCAGATCCGGCAGTTCCAGGATTATTTCGACGCGCCCATGAGCGGCACTCTCGCGCGCCGGCGCATGGTCCAATTCATGCCGGCGGAGTTCAAGCTCACCCAGACGCGCCAGCCGCCGCTGAAGAGCCTCTGTGATGAATGGCTGGCGCGGGTGATCTGCTACGCCTTCTCCGTGCCGGCCTCAACCTTCGGCGCCCAAGTCAACCCCGCGACCTCGCCGAACCTTTGAGTGCGGCGAAGCGGCGAACCTGCCACTTAACCGCACGGCGTCACACCAGTTGTGACAGCGCGGTTCGAAACATCGGCCGACACTGCCGACGATCCGTCTCCGCCGCCCCGCGGAGCCATCATCAACCCGGAGATCTCCATGTATGTGTTCGGCTCCGGCGTGCTCATCGGCACGCCGTCGGGCGGCTCGCCGATCAACTTCGGCCTCGCCCAGGAAGTGACGCTCAATATCTCGACGACCACGAAAGCGCTCTACGGTCAGAACAACTTTCCCGTCGCCATCGGCAGCGGCGCCCGCAAGATGACCGGCAAGGCGAAACTCGCCCGCATCTCGGGCCAAGCGCTTGGTAATCTTTTCTTCGGCGTCAACCCGAGCGTCGGGGGCGTGCAAACGCAGTTCGGCGAAGTGACATCCGTTCCCGCCGTCTCGCCGTTCACCTATTCGACCAATTTTCACGCGACCTTCATCGCCGATCAGGGCG
>JAJXZC010000163.1 GCA_021780275.1 Pseudomonadota bacterium | reverse complement strand
GCCTCAACATCATGGGCGCGCAAGACGTGTCGTGGTTCGAGGACGAGATCGCGCCCTTCGCGACGCGCGCCATTTCCGTCGACGACCTTCTGCCTCAGGCCAGATGGCCCGATCAGGTGGAGATCGTTGCGGGGCGCTATTTCGTGCGCCCGCGTTATGAAGTGAAACGCGCGCAAGGCCAGCGCCGCATTGCGCATGCGAATGTCGAACGCACCGACCTGAAGCCCAATCCCGCTCTTGCATCGCTCGGCAAGGTCATGGGCAAGGGCTACATCATGCCGCTGCCCGTTCTGCCGCGCGACGAATTCAACAGCGTCATGCTGCCGACGCCGATGGCGACAGAGCAGAGCGAATTGCCGATCCGCGCCGAACTCATCGACGCATCGGGCGCCCTCGTCGCCTCGCGCTATCTCGGCCGCATCCAGCGCCGCGACAGCGTCGAGATCGACGTCGAAGGCTGGATCGCCGACGAGGCGCTGAAGCTTCCCTCCGGCTACGGCCATGTCGAGTTTCTCTACGACTTCCGCGACGGCGGCGAAGGCGATGGCTGGCTCCATGCGCTTGGCCGCTTCGAGCAGAAGTCGAGCGGGCATCGCGCCGAGACGATCTTCGGCGCGCATATCTACAACACCGGCGTCATCTACAAGGACGAGCCCCAGTCCTATACGAACAAGCCGCCGGGATTGACGACGCGCCTCTTCCTGCGCCTCGGCTCGGACGGGCTCGATACGATCTGCCATCTGATCTATCCCGCCTCGACGCCGTGGCATGCAAAGAGCTCGACGCTGCTCATCCTGCATGACGCCGAAGGCAAGCCCATCGCCGAAAAGCCCATCGAGATCGCCTGCGGCGGCTCGCGCTTCTGGCGCCTGTCGGAAATGTTCTCGAAGGATGAGCGCGAGGCCATGGGCGGAGCGGGCTATGTGATCGTGCGCGACACGACCTGCCGCCTCTTCGGCTTCCACGGCCTCACCAACGGCACGAAGAGCTTCTGCCTCGACCACATGTTCGGGTTCTGAGGCGTGTGTGCTATGCGAAAGCCGGTTCCGGTCCACGAAGCATATGGAAGCTGGGCCGCAAGCTATGACAGCGACGTCAACCTCACCCGGGATCTCGACGCGGAATTGCTGCGCGAGGCGGACCTCCAGCTCGACGGCGCTTTCGTTGTCGAGTTCGGCGCCGGCACCGGCAAGAACACAGCCTATCTCGCGACGCGTGCTTCGCGCATCATCGCGCTCGATTTCTCAGCCGGTATGCTCGAGCGGGCCCGCGCTCGCATCCCGCATGGCCTTGTCCAATTTGTCGAGCACGACATCACGCAGACATGGCCGATCGCGGACGGCGTGGCCGACATCGTGGTCGGCAATCTCGTGCTGGAGCACATTGCCGATCTGACGCCGGTCTTTTCGGAGGCCAGCCGCGTTCTCCGATCGGGCGGCGTTCTCTACATCTGCGAACTCCACCCTTACCGCCAGCTGCGCGGGACGGCGGCGCGCTTCGACAATCAGAGCGGCGCCTTTCTCATTGAGGCATATGTTCACATGACCGCGGAATATGTGCGTGCTGGCCTCGCCGCAGGCTTCGAGATTGCGGCCATGCAGGAGCCAATGGACAAGGCGTCGGATGGCGAGACGATCCCGCAAATCCCGCGCCTGCTCCAGATCACATTCCGCACACGATAGGACGCGAGGCCGAAGGCCTGCACATTTCAGGTTCTCCGCTTGCCGGAGATTCCGGCGACTATGACGCCCCGGCCAAACTCACTATATGTCTCGCCGGGCCAACGGCACGAAGAGCTTCTGCCTCGACCACATGTTCGGCTTCTGACTGGAAGCCCTCCGTCCTCGGACAGCGCCGCGCGGCTGACAACCGCGCGGCGTTTTTGTCTTTGTCGCCACAAGACAAGTATTGGCGCGGCCGCCTACCCTCTATAGCGTTGACCTCCAAGATTCTTTGCCTTTATTGCAAAGTAAAACTTTCGTTTTTCTGGAGGCGGCGATGCAAAAGAGGCGCGTTCTTTATGTCGTTCACGAATTTCCTCAAATATCGCAGACCTACATCTTCAACGAGATTCTAGCGCTCGAGCCCGACTACGAGATTCGCGTCGTCGCGATCAAGGAAACCGACATTGCCATCGACACCGATCGCAAGGCGGAGATAACCAAAAGCCTCAGCCGCATCGGTGAGATCATCGAGGAGTTCAAGCCGGACGTCCTGCATTCACACTACGTGTTGCATGGCCCCATGATGCTGAAACTCGCCGAGCGCTATGGCATCCCCTTCACGATCCGCGGCCATTCCTTCGACGTGCTCTCCCGCCCGTCGCGCCCGCGGCTCTTCAAGCGCCTTGGGAAAATGCTTCGGGGCGAACCTGAAATCTGGGTTCCCTATCAGGAGCACGGTTCGACGACATTCAATTCGCCGCTCTGCCTCGGCGTACTGCTCTTTCCGTTTCAGCGTCCGATGCTCGAAGCGGCTGGCGTGCGCCCCGAGAAGATTTTCGACTGCTTTCCCGTCGTTGATTTCGATCTCTTCTACAATCGCGAGCCCAATGGCGATGCGATCATGAATGTCGGCGCCTGCATCCCGAAGAAGAAGATGACCGACTTCGTCGACCTCGCGGCATCGATGCCCGACCGGCGTTTCAACCTCTATGCGCTCGGCTATTACGTCGAAGATATTCGGAAATACAACGAGGCTGCGGGCAATCCTGTCCATGTCATTCCGCCCGTCCAGCCGCGCGACATGCCTGCGGAATACAAGAAGCATCAATGGATGGTCTATACCGGCGACTACGCCATGAAATCGCTGGGTTGGCCGCTCGCCCTTGCCGAAGCGCAGGCATCCGGCGTCGGTGTCTGCGTCGCCAATGTCCGGCCGGATTTGCGCGACTATATTGGCGATGCGGGCTATCTCTTCGACAACATCGACGAGGTGCGCAAGATCGTGAGTCAACCTGTGCCGGAAGAAATCC
>JAJXZC010000843.1 GCA_021780275.1 Pseudomonadota bacterium | reverse complement strand
TCCGGGATGATCGGTTCGCGGACGCTCTAGGCGGCATTTCCGCCACAGTCGGCGGCGTTCTGGCGGCAGGGTTCGAATATCTGTTTGCACACGGACGACTCGCCTGTATGTTGCGCGCCATGACACACGCTGTGCAAAACCTCCATTCCTCGGCCTTTGGCCGCGAATACGTGCCCACGGGGCCCGGTCGTTTCCGCACGCGCTGATTTAGCCTGCAAATTCGACATCAAGGGCCCCACCAACCGGTTGGGGCCCTTGTCGTTTCAGGTTCCTGCCGGTGATCACACCGCAGGAGTTCATATGAAAATTCTCGATGCGAATAGCGAAGGCTGGCGCGGTGAAAGCCGCGCGCCGCCCGCGCCCATGTACTGAGTAGATACGCACTTTCATTCCGGCGCATGCCGGCCCGCAAAACCATGCGCGGCCGAACGGAGACTCATGCGCCGATCACAGGGGGAGAGACCATGTTCACGAAACAGATTCAGCCGGGCCCTTTGATAGCGGCAAATCCGCGACTCGCCGCAGTCATTGCGGCGCTCGTTATTTATCTGGGGCTTGCGCCTGCCTCGACGCGGGCGGAGAGCTTCCTCGAACTGGCAGCCGTCATTCTGCCGGGCATCGAGGCCGCGATGTTCGCCGCCTTCGTGGCGATCTATCGCGATCACGTCGTGCCGAAGGCGAGCAGCCGCCGTGCCGCAGTCGCGCTGCTCGTCTGGTTCGCGGCGAGCCTTGCGGCTCTCTGGCTTTATGCCGCGTTCACGCGCGCAGGCATCGACGCCTATGCGCGGTTCGGCGCGCCGCCGGTTTTCGGCCCGATAAATTGAACGAAAAGGGGAGGGCGCGAGCCCTCCCCGATTTGTCGCCTCATGCGCTACTGTGTCGTGTAGATCAGTTGACCTGTCCGCGAAGTCCCGCGCCATTGTCGATCGGGCTGTAATAGGCGTAGGGCGCGTCGTCATTCTGCGCGGCCTTGCGAGTCGGCGCGGCGGGCGCCGCTGTCTCCGCTCCGCGCGGCGCGTTGGCGGGCGCGGGGTGGTCGACGGCATCCGGATTCGTCTGGCGATAGTCGATCTTGCCCATCGGGTCGCCCTTGGCGCCGAACTTCGCGCATTCGCCCGGGTTCACGTGATAGAGCGGCACCAGCATTTTAAGTACGGCACGTTCGACGACCGAGCGCACCGCGAGCTGGATCGGCTCCATCGCGCTTTCGCCCGCGCCGATGTCGAAGAGATTGCCGCCGAGGAAGTCGAACACGCCCGCGCTGACTTCGTGGCCGACGATCTGCTTCTGGTAGGAAACGAAATCGACGACTTCCAGCGTCCGGCTGTTCACGAGGCGCAGGTCGAGGCCGATATTCATCACGTAGAGCTTGCCGCCCGCATTCGCGCCCCAACCCTGATCCGACGAGCTTGCAACGGAGGCTGAAACGCCGCCCGAGCGGAGGTTGAAGTTGAGTTCGGTGATGCCGCCGACGAGGTAATAGTCGCTGCCGCGGATTTCGCCCGCGAAGATCTTGCGATAGTCGCCATTCGGCTGGGCATCGCCGATGAGCTTGTTGTTGGTGTATTTGAGTTCGAGTTCGGTAACGGAAGTGTCGTAGCGCTCGACCAGCGGCACACCCGCCTTGCCAAGCGCCGACATGGCCATCAACGACGCGCCCTGCGTGAGCTTGCGGCCCGAACCGTCCGCTTCTTCCTTGCCCGTGTAGTCGCGAATATTGCCGACCGCGATGCGGCTTGCCTGAATGTCGCTCGGGATATGCGAGGCGAGGCAGCGCAGCGCCGAGGAGTAGGGCGTTTCATTGCTGATGACGGGGGCGTCGCCTACAGGCGCCGTATATTGCCCGTTCGACCCTGCGCTGGGGGTGATGCAACCGGTCAAGGCAAAGGCGATAGAGAGAAGGCCGAGCGTGCGCGTGGCCAGTCCCTTATGTGCCGATATCGACTTTACGCTTGCGAACACGATGGGTCTCCCGATTTGCAGTTCGGCTCCCGATGGGCGGGACCCGAAGTCGAACCCATGAGTGCAACCGGTATGCCAGCGGTTATGACCCGTCGGGATTTGCGGAATCTCGCGGATTCCCTTGGGAGCCGTCGCGCCAACGCGCTCATCGGGCTGTCCCGCTTCGACACGGGCATCTCGGAAATGCTAGTGCTGTACGTCCTTGGCACAGCCGGGCGCGCCTTGCAGCGCCGTCGCTCGCGGGCGACACTCGGCTCAATCAGAACAAGCAGGAAAGCCGGAACCTTGCCCAAACCTGTCCTGGAATTCTTCTTCGATTGCTCGAGCCCGTGGACCTACCTCGCCTTCAGTCGCGTGGAGGCGCTGGCCGAGCGGGCGGGCGCCGTGATCGACTGGCGGCCCGTCCTCGTCGGCGGGATATTCAACGCCGTTAACGATACGGTCTATGAGCAGCGCGCCAATCCCAATCCGGTCAAGGCGCGCTACTACGTGAAGGATCTGCAGGACTGGGCGCGCTTTTGCGGCATCGAGATCGGTCAGCCCCCCGTCTTTCCCGTCCGCGCCGTTGACGCCATGCGCGCGGCCATCGTCGCGAGCGATGAGGGCAAGCTTCCCGCTTTCGCCCGCGCGACCTTCCGCACCTATTGGAGCGAGTTGAAGGACATCAGCCAGCCGGATGTGCTTGCCGCCATCTGCGCCGAAGTGGGCCTCGACTGGAACATGGTGAGCCGCCGCATCAAGGACGAGGACGTCAAGAAGCGGCTGCGCGACAACACCGAGGAAGTCATCGCCCGTGGCGGCTTCGGCTCTCCCACCATGTTCGTCAACAAGACCGACATGTATTTCGGCAATGATCGCTTGCCGCTTGTAGAAGCCGCGTTGAAGGCGCTTGCAAAATGACCATCCCCCCCGAAGTTTACGCGCGGCGCACAAACCCGCCGGCATTCAACGTGCCCGGCATCGTTCTCGCGCTCGTCGTTGCGGTTCTCGTCATCTATGGGGTGGTGAGCAATCT
>JAJXZC010000610.1 GCA_021780275.1 Pseudomonadota bacterium | reverse complement strand
GAGAATTCAAGGATGTCGCTGATCAGCTGCAGCAGGTGGCTGCCGCACAGGTTGATGTCATGGATGCGCTCTTTCTGCTTGGCGTTGAGCGGGCCGAAATAGCCGGAATTGATCATCTCGGAAAAGCCGATGATGGCGTTGAGCGGCGTGCGCAGCTCATGGCTCATATTGGCGAGGAATTCCGACTTCGAACGGTTGGCGCTTTCGGCGCGCGTCTTTTCCGCCGCATATTTTTCGGCAAGGTCGACGAGCTGACGCGCCTGATGTTGCAGCTTCAGGCGTGAGGCTTCAAGGTCGCGCACCGTCTTTTCCAGTGCCGACTTGTTGTTGGTCAGAGCGGATTCCTGAACCTTGATCGGTGTAATGTCGGTGCCGACGTTCACATGGCCGCCAGCCTGCGTCGGCCGTTCGCTGATCTGCAGCCAGCGCCCGCCGGGCAGCCGGATTTCCCAGACGCTTTCCTCAAGGCCCCCGGCGCGCGGCCAGTCGGAGCCGATGCCCGCTTCTTCCATCACCTGCTCCAGCGTCGCCCCTTCGGCAATGCTGTAGGCGGGCAGTTGCAGGAATTCGGCAAACTTGTGGTTGGCCGTAACGAGGCGATTGTCCGCGTCCCACAGCGCAAAGGCCTCGCCGATGCTTTCGATGGCGTCGCGCAACCGATCATTGGCGTCGTGCTCGCGCGCTTCGGCGAGCTTCTGCTCTGTAATGTCGATGGTAATGCCGACGAGCCGCTCGCCCGCCATGCGTCCGCCCCCCCAGACCTGACCTTTGGCGCGCACCCAGACATAACCGCCCTCGGCATGCCGCAGCCGGAACGCCGTGTCATAGGAGCGCGAGGCGCGAGACGCCGCGCCGATGATGTCGTCGATGGCGGAAACATCGTCAGGATGCGCCAGCTGCTTGATCTCGCCGGGCGAGAGCCGTTTGGAAGGTTGGCGCAGGCCGAGCATGTCGAACATGGCCGATGACCAATAGACGCGATTGGCGGTGAGGTCCCAGTCCCAGATGCCGCAACGCGCGCCCGCAAAGGCCATGTCGAAGCGCAACTGGTTTTCGACGAGAGCCGCTTCGGCCCGCGCATTGCGCGCCCGGAGGTTCACCAGCATGGCCGCCAGGAAGACATAGCCAAGCGAGAGCAGGGCGGCAAAGCCCAGCGCCCGTGAAAACCCGTCCTGCTGGTAGAGAGCGACATTGATTGCGCCGAGCGCAATGCCCGTCAGCGCCAGTGTCAGGCGCAATGTCCATTTCGACATGATAAGCGGCGTTTTCCGTTCACTCTGCCAGATCGCCGCTTTGCCCTGTGCGGTCGCTTCAGAAGTACTCATCTGCACTTTGCGAAGCCGATCATTGCCTGCCTCGCCCCCATCAATTGGACGTGCCGAATCGAGCGGCGCTGGCGAAACTCTCCGCACCGGGCGTTCTGAACCCGCGCCATTCGAATCAGCACTCGAATTTTGATGATTCAGACTGGGTTTCACCTTGTCCAGCGTACTCTGGCCTTTCCTGGTCGCATTCGGGTCGGTTTTCGAAAACCGGTACATTTTCGACTCACCTGACGCTCAGGTTGATTCAATTCAGGCCAATGTCTTGCTGGCGATCTCGAACACGTCTCTTGAAATGCCCTCGGTGCCCGCAATGCGCGATAGTTGCCGCGACATCAGCTTGCGCCGCTTCGGCTCGAACTGCCGCCAGCTCTTGAAGGCCCCCAGCAGTCGGGCTGCCACCTGCGGGTTGAGGGCGTCGAGTTCGAGTACCTTGTCGGCTACCAGAGCATAACCCGACCCGTCGCCTGCATGAAAGCGAAGCTGGTTTGCGGTCGCGAAACTCGTAATCAGTGCCCGCACTTTATTGGGGTTTCGTATGGTAAACGCGGGGTGCAGCAACAACCTGTGGACATTGGCAAGTGTGTCAGGCAGGGACGACATCGCCTGAATGGCCAGCCACTTGTCCATAACAAGGTGATCGCTCTTCCATTGTTCATAGAAGTCGGCGAGTGCCTTTTCGCGTTCCGGGCAGTCGATATTGGCGAGAATGCCGAGCGCCGCAATCTGGTCGGTCATATTGTCCGCCTCGGCAAAATGCTTCGCGGCAAGCGCGATACCGTCTTCGCCGAGGAGTGCCAGATAGCCAAGGCAGATGTTGCGAAGCGCGCGGCGGCCAGCGTGCGAGGCTTCCGGGCTGTAAGGCCCGTCGATGCGGCAGCGGTCATAGGCGCTAAGCAATTCCTTCTCGCAGGCTTCCGCCAGCGACAGGCGCAGGTGTTCGCGCGCCTCGTGGATCGCGTCGACGTCCACATCCTTGTGGATGATCTGCGCAATGGTCTGTTCGCCCGGCAGCTGGATCATCTGCGCGACGAAATCCGGGTCATGCCGTTTCGATTTCAGCATGGCGCGCATCATCTCGCCGAATGCTTCGCCCTTGCGCATGCGTCCGCCAGTCTTCACGGCTTCCACCATCGAGATCATCAGGCCCGTGGCATAGCGCTGCGCCGCTTCCCAGCGATTGAAGGGATCGCTGTCATGGCTCATCAGGAACACCCAGTCGCGTTCCTTCATGTTGGTGCTCAGCGTCACCGGCGCGGTGAAGCCGCGCAACAGCGACGGCACGGGCCGTTCCTTCACATTGCGGAAACGGAATGTCTGATCGCGTTCGGTGAGGTTCAGCACGCGCGTCTTCGCGCCGGGCTTTTCCTCGCCGTCGAGCTGCAGCGGCATGTCCTTGCCGTCAGGTCCGACGAGACCCACAGCAATCGGAATGTGATAGGGCTCCTTGTGCTTCTGTCCTGGCGTCGGCGCACAGATCTGGCTCATCTTCAGCGTATAGGTCTCGCGCGCCGCGTCGTAGCGGCCAGACGTCAGCACTTCCGGCGTGCCTGATTGCGAATACCAGCGCTTGAACTGCGTGAGATCGAGCTTCGCGCCATCGGCCAGCGCATTGAGGAAATCCTCCACCGTCGCTGCTTCGCCGTCGTGCCGCTC
>JAJXZC010000325.1 GCA_021780275.1 Pseudomonadota bacterium | reverse complement strand
CGTCGTGTCGTCGAGAAGGTCGAGCATGGGTCGCACCCTCAGAACTGGAAATAGATGAAAGGCGCCACACCCTCGGGCGCGGCGGCCCATATGGCCAGAATGCCCGCGCCGAGCAGGAGCCCAAGCAGGGGCGAAGGCAAAACACGGATCGCGAGAGCGAGCTCACGCCCCATATTGCGCGGCGTGAACTGGAAGAGCAGGCCCAGCGCAACAAGCCCCACGAGGAACGGTGTCACATGGTCGTGGCTGCCCGTCCAGTCCGCGAGGCCCTTCAGATAGTCCTGCGCCGTGCCGAAGCTGTCGGCGCGGAAGAATATCCAGGCGAAGCAGACGACGTGAAACGTCCAGACGACGCCGACCGCATGCTGCGCGAAATTTCCGAGCCTCGACAGGAAAGGCGTCTCCTCATCGGCCTGAGGCGGCGCCAGTTCATCGAGTTTCGCGCGAACGAAGCGCTCGACGCCCAGCATCGCGCCATGAAATGCGCCCCAGATCACGAAGGTCCAGGCCGCGCCGTGCCAGACGCCGCCAAGGAACATGGTGAGAAAGAGATTGCGATAGGTCTTCGCTTCACCGCCGCGGCTGCCACCCAACGGAATGTAAAGGTAGTCGCGCAGCCAGCTCGACAACGAGATATGCCAGCGCCGCCAGAAATCCTGAAGACTCGAAGCGCGATAGGGCTGATCGAAATTCTCCCGGAAGCGATAGCCGAGCAGCGCCGCGACGCCGATGGCGATGTCGCTATAGCCGGAGAAGTCGCAATAGATCTGCACGGCATAGCCATAGGCGCCCGCGAGAAGATCGAGCGCGCCCACAGCCGTCGGATCGAAGAACACCGGATCGACAAGCTCCGTCGCGAGATAATTCGCGATCACCATCTTCTTGGCGAGGCCCGTCAGAATGAGAACGGTGCCGACGGCAATATGTTCGCGCGTCAGCCGCGCAGGCGCGTGAAGCTGCGGGATGAAATCCGCCGCGCGCACGATGGGCCCTGCGACGAGCTGCGGAAAGAACGACTTGAAAAGCATGACGTCGAGCAGCGACTTCTCAGCGGCGATGTGCCCGCGATAGACGTCAACGACATAGGAGATGCCCTGGAAGGTGAAGAAGGAAATCCCGATGGGCAGGATGATCTCCATGAAGGGGAGGTCGCGGTGGAGCCCCAGCGTCGTCAGCAACTCGTCGAGCGAGGTGAGGAAGAAGCCGTAATATTTGAAGAAGGCCAGCACGCCGAGATCGACGGCCACCGTCACGCCGACGATGAACTTGCGGAGCCCCACGCGTTCCGCTTTGCCGAGCGCGAGACCGCCCAGATAATTGATGAGCGTCGTCGCGAAGAGCAGCCCCGTGAAGCGCCAGTCCCACCACCCGTAAAAGACATAGCTTGCGGCGACGAGAAAATATTTACGCGAGGTCGGAGCCGCGCGCAGGCCCCATCCGACCGCGAAGACGATCAGAAAGAAGATCCCGAACTCGAGGGTCGGAAACAGCATGCCCGCCAGCGCCCAATTTTGCCCCACACGCCGCTTGGCGTCGGACTAGACGCGCCGCCGGTTGAAGCCGGCGGCGCGTCCCAATATTGGACAGTGTCGATGAAATCTCAACGACAGCCTGAACTCATGGTTAATGCCCGCGCCATCAGAACTTCATGACGAAGGTCGCCGTCGCCTGGTGCGAGGTCAGCTTGTCGCCGAACTGGCCCGTATAGTCGAAATTGAGTTTCGCATAGCCGCTACCGATCCCGAGGCCAAGACCGGCGAAGGGTATGTCCTTGTCCAGAGCATCGCCTTCGAGCGAGAAAGCCCCCCCGGCAACGAAATGACCATCGGCAACCGGTGTCGCATCAAGAAATTCATGCGTGACGCCCCCACGCAGATAGGGGGCAACGCCGCCAAGCTTTCCGCTGGCGCGCAGCTCCGCCGTCGCGCGAAACGACTGGAAGCTGTTTGCGTCGATGGCGAGATCGACGCCATTTCCGCCGCCCTCCTCCGTATAGGAAGCCTGACGTAGTAAAGTATAGGAAGCGCCGAGCCCCGGCCGGATCGAGATCGGCCCGAGCGCGAGATTGTAACCGACCTGCGTCGACAACCCGGCCTGATAGCCCATCCAGTTCGCATAGGGATTGCGCGTGACGTCGCCCGCCGTCACCTGCCTGTATCCCTTGTAGCTGTCGAGGCCGAGGCTGCCCATCGCGTCCCAATAGAAAGGCCCGCAGTTCAGCGCGTGATAGAGCTGGAACAGATAGGTCTGGTTGACGTTGTCATGCCCCGGATCGCTCGCACCGTATTGCATCGCCGCATAGGTGAAGGATGCGCCCCAGACGTCGCCCTCGCGGTCCCGACTGTCGTAACCGAAGGCGAGCGCGTAAAGCGTTCCATCATAGGAGGCCGACTTCTCTCCCTCGGCACCTGTTTCCGCCGAGACGGCCTCCTGCGCCCAAAGGCCGGTATTCCGCCGACGGTGATACCCGGCGGTCTGGTCATCCTGCCCATCGTCGCGCAGAAGATCGAGGCGGCTCGACACGATGCCGGAAGAAATATCCTGCACGCGCAGCGCCTGTTCCTCGCGCGCGCCGCTGAGGTCCGGCAACAGATCCTTGTAGAGCTTTTGGATCGAAGCGACCGTTGAGAGATTGCCGACCGCCGCGCCGAACTCGTCATCTGCCGCGAATGCTGTTGGCGCAACGTCATACATCGTCGCCGCATTGCCGGTGATGCCGAGCTCCGATGCCGTCTTGCGCGAAAGTGTGATGTAGAGCTCGTTCCCGCTTGTGCTCAGGTCCGCGTTGTAGCCCGCGCTGACGCCACCGACCAGGAGATCGCCGACACCGCCTGCCGACAGAGAGAGCGTCCCTGCATCGACAAGGTGGATGGTCTCGGATGCCGCCATATAGGAAGAAAAGGTGACATCGACGGTCGCGCCTGCGGCAAAGCTCGTCGTGCCCGTCGTGGTCAACAGCGCGCTCGAATTGGCAATCG
>JAJXZC010000600.1 GCA_021780275.1 Pseudomonadota bacterium | reverse complement strand
AGTGCGCGAAAGTCGCCAGCACAGGCTGTGCCTCTACGCCCGTCATATTGAAAGCAAACGACATCGCCGGCACGGCACGCGCAACGCTCAAAGCCAGGCCGGATGAAAACCGCCCGCCGAGCAGCGTCGCATCGGAAGACTGGAATCTCAGTTCGCCATTTTGCAGCTTCACCGTCAGCACCGACGGACCGACGGCGATGCCCCGCAGCATAAACCCTCCGGTGTCCAGTTGCAGGTCGGCGTTGACCGCCTTCAGCCCCGAGAAATCAAGCGGCGTCGTATCCCATCCTCCTTGTGTGGCGGCCTGTCCGCCCGCGCCACCGCTTCCGCCCTTGGACGCAGTACCCGCGCTCCCGCCGGTAAAGCGGTCGAGATCGAGCTTGTTCAGGGAGAGCCTCCCGACGATGTCCGGCTTCTTGGTGAAACTCACGCTCACGCCGCCTTTCGCCCGCACGTCGTCCAGCGCCAGCGTCGATTCCTTCAACGTCAGCCCCGTCCGCTCCAAACGCGCGTTGCCGCTGAAAGAGAGCGCATGGAAAGGCAGTTTCCTTTGCGTCTTGTCATCCCGCACCCAGGCCAGAAAAGACGCGAGATCGGGCACGCCTGCATCGACGCCGCCGCTGAAGAAAACGCCCTGCGTGGCGAAATCGCCCCCGGCCTTGACGGAAAGATCGTCGGTCTTCACGCGCGCCTCCCCGGCGGACTGACGCCCGGCCAGAAGATCGGCCGGTTTGTCGAGCGCGAGGGTCAGGGCGATGCGTTTGCCTTTGTATGTCACCGTGCCGCCGATATGGAGCGGCTGGGCGCTGTCCGGCCATTTGACATTCACGTCGATATCGCGAAGCCAGACGGTCTGGTTTTTCTGCATGTCTGTGAAGACAAGCTTCCCGTTGCTGATGCGCATCTCGCCGAAGTGAAAGGCGAATTGCGACGGCGCGGGCACGCTCTTGCGCGGGCTGTCCGCGGCGGATTTGACGGCAACGGCGGCGGGCGCCGTGGAGAAATCCCAGTTCTTTTGTCCGTTCGCGCCGATTTCAAGGTCGATGTCCGGCGCACTGAGGATAAAGCGCTTGACGACGACCTGCTTGTGCAACAGCGGCATCACCGCCAGCGCCACGTCGGCCTCGCCGAGGGAAAGCATGTTTTTATGCGCGGCCCATACGGGATTGCCGAAAGCGACATCCGTCAGGCGCACGCCGATATCCGGCCAGAAGACGAACTTCGCGCTTTTGAAAGCGATATCCCGCCCCGTCGCTTCGCGCACCTTCTGCCTGACCAGCGCCTCGACCTTCGCCATCGGCAAAAAATGCGGCAGGGCGGCGACGACGGCGGCATCCACCGCGATAAAGCAGACGAAAAACCACAGCAGCCCCTTGAAAAACTTTTTCACGGTCACGCCCCTATCGTCGTTTGCGCGTGCGCGAACTTCTCCGCCGGAATGTCCATCAACGTATCGGCGCCGCCTTCCATCGCGCCGAGATGCGCCGCCGCCTGCGGCATGACTTTCTTCATGTAGAAACGCGCGGTTTTCAGCTTCGTTTCATAGAAATCGCGCACGTCGCCTTGCGGGCCGGCGTCAGGTTTTTGCGCGGCCAGTTTTTGCGTCGCCGCATCCGCCATCTTCACCCACATGTGGCCGATGACGACAAGGCTCATCAGCTTGTAATAATCGGTCGACATCGCCGCGGCGTCGCGCATGAACGCCGTCTTGCGGAATATCGTGCCCAGCAGCGCGCGGAAGCGCAATTTGCGCGTGACCGACTGCAATTTGCGCGCCGTGTGTGCAACCGGAGCGACGAGCGCGGAGGAAACGTCGTTCTTTTTCGCCGCTTTCAAATCTTCGCCCAGCAGACGCAGATAACCGGGCAGCAAATTCTCTTTCAAAACCTTGCGGCCGATCAGGTCCAGCCCCTGAATGCCGTTGGTGCCTTCGTAAAGGCGGGTGATGCGCGCGTCGCGGTTGAACTGCTCCATGCCGTGCTCTTTGATATAGCCGTGACCGCCGAAGACCTGTATCGCGGAATTGGTGTTTTCCACCGCGTTGTCGGTGAAATGCGCCTTGACGATGGGCGTGAGCAGATCGACGAGTTTTTTCGCTTTTTTGCGCGCGTTTTCATCGGGATCTTTTTGCGAGATGTCAAGCTGCATCGAGAGCCAGTAAGCCAGCATGCGCTCGCCCTCGACCGCGGCCTTGATGCTCAAAAGCTCGCGCCGCACATCGGGGTGATTGATGATCGCGACGGATGAGTGCGCGCCTTTCTGGTCTATCGGCGGGCTTTGCACGCGCTCCAATGCGTAATTGAGGCCGTTCTGATAGGCGACTTCGCTTAAGCCCAAGCCCTGCAACCCGACACCGAGGCGCGCCTCGTTCATCATCACGAACATCGCCTTCATGCCCTTGTGCGCTTCGCCCACCAACCAGCCTTTCGCGCTATCAAAATTCATTTCGCACGTGCTGTTGCCGTGGATGCCCATTTTTTCTTCCAGCCGTCCGCAAGAGACATTGTTGTGCGTCATGCCGTCCGGCAAAAACTTCGGCACGATGAAGAGGCTGATGCCCTTGATGCCTTTGGGCGTATCTTCCGCCTCGATCCGCGCCAGCACGAGGTGGCAGATGTTTTCCGTCAGGTCGTGCTCGCCCGCGGAAATAAAAATCTTGGTGCCGCTGAGGGCGAAAGATCCGTCGGCGTTTTTCACCGCCTTGGTTTTGATGAGACCGAGGTCGGTGCCGCATTGCGGCTCCGTCAAACACATCGTCCCCGACCATTCGCCGGAGACGAGTTTGGGAAGATAAGTCTGCTTTTGTTCATCCGTGCCGTATTCGTGCAGCGCGTTATACGCGCCGTGGCTCAAACCCGGATACATGCCAAAAGACAAATTCGCCGAGCAGAACATCTCGCTTAAAGCGGTGTTGAGCACGATCGGCATGCCGAGGCCGCCGAATTTCGGATCGCAGGCAAAGCCGGTCAGCCCCGCTTCG
>JAJXZC010000341.1 GCA_021780275.1 Pseudomonadota bacterium | reverse complement strand
GTGGCGACGACGGGCTCCAGCGTCATGCCGCAGATCGGGCAGTTTCCGGGACCGGCCTGCCGGATTTCCGGGTGCATGGGGCAGGTGTAGATCGTGCCCTCGGCAACCGCCGCGGCTTGGGGCTTCGGGGCGGGTTTCGCGTAACGCGCCGGCTCGGCGATGAATTTCCCCCGACAATCCGCCGAGCAGAAATGATAGGTCGAACCAGCGAATTCCGCGTGATGAGCCGATTTTGCGGGATCGACCGTCATGCCGCAGACGGGATCCTGCACGATTGCGCCCGAGGCGTCTAGCGTCACCGGCGCGTGCTGATGGGAGTGATGCGCCTGCGCGTCATGGCTCTGTTCGCCCTGGCTATTGTTATGATGGTCGTGGTTCATTGCTCGACTCCACAATTCGGAATTTCGGCGCGCCTCCGGTCGGGCGCGTTCGAATTGTCGGTGGTTCCGCCGGTCGGCTTCGCGGGCTGTCCGCGCCGCAATGTCGCCGCGCGTGAAGCGCTGCGGCGACCGCGACAGGCGGCGGAACTGGCGGACATGTCGAAAATCCCTCGATCCGAACCGCTGACGGCGCGCTGGAAAGGCTTGCGCCGCTAAAAGTTCAGCCCCGGAATATCGGTGGATCGAGCGGGGAGGTTGGGCCGACGCCCGCCCTCGCCAATGGCGACATCAAAGAAAAACATGTTCCGCCGCCCTCTGGCCGCGGCAAGGCGTGGTTGGCTGCGATCACACCAACTGAAGCGCAGCATCCGCAGCCCGACCCATGTGCGCAATCGCAATGGTCGGGACAATCGTCGTCGAAAGATATGGCGACGGTTTCAAGCTTGCGGATGGACGCGTCGAGCGCCGGCTTGTCCTCGCCCCGCAGATGGGTCTCCCCGTCGATTATCGCAGTCGTCATGGCTGTATTCGCCATCGTTGCGGCGATGAAACGGGGGGAATGATGATGGCCAGGGTGAGCAAAAGCCGCTGTAGACCCAAACGCCAGCACGCCCGCGCCTAACGCGGCCATCAACCAAAGCGCAAAGGCGACAGATCGCCAAATCAAGACGCACCCCTGTGTCATTGCGGTCAATTCGACATTGGGAGCGGAGCATAGTCGACAAGTCGAAAGCAACCGCTCAAGAACCGCACGAACATTGCTCTTTATCTCACGCTTTTCAATCCATTATATGACACAGATCAAACTCAGATACACATATAAACATTTGTATGTATTAGTGTTGACGCCATTGGCGACTGCGAAAGCGGTCCGCACCGCGAGGCTTATCCCGCTGACTCAGGAGAAACCATGCGCTCCGGCAACGGCGCCGAGTACGGTCAGCGCGGCGAGCGTGAGCAAGATCCCGTGCAGACGCCAAATTCGGCGCAAGGCGGCCGCCGGGTCGCGTCGGGCCATCGCGTCGAACCGATCGTGAAACAAGGGTTCGACGACGAAAACGACGACCATGAAGACAAGCCAGAGCGCGAACATCGCCGTCATCCACCAGAAGTGTGGATCGTGGAACCGCGCCCACAGGTCCATCCTGTAGGTCAGCCAGAAGCCCGCCGCGCCAGCGATCGGAATGGAAAAGCGAACCTGCGCGGCGAACCGCCGCTCCACCGCGTCGAACAGCGAGAGGCCGTCGGCGGCGGATGGCTGGGATATGGCGAACGGCAGGACGACCAGGGTCACGAAGCCAACTCCGCCGATCCAGTGGACGACGGCAAGGACATGCAGGGCGCGCGCCAGAATGAGATCGTCGATCAAGTTTGGCCTTCCAGGTGTTGCGCGCGGCCGACTTCGCCGCTGCCGGATGGAAATCGAAATCCCATGCGGAATGCCAGGCCGGCGACGAAGCCATGGAGACGGGAAACGGGACGCGGATAATCAGCTGCCTGTTTGACGGCGGACAAAAACAGGTTCGCATTGCCTGAGTAAGAAAACAAGGAGACGGAAATGTCGCAACGCCTATTATGGGCGTTAGACGGATGACATTGCCGTGAAGTCAAGGTTCAACAGCAAGGCGCTCCAAGAATCCCTGCCTATCCGGTTGGCGCTCGCCGCTCGATATCTGGTGGTCAGACTCGGACGCTTGAAACCGCCGAGATGACGTCGAGTAATGGCCCCGCGTTCGGCCGAAAGTGGCCAATGCCCGAGCGAGTATTTTTGACCCCAAGCCGACATCGCGTCATTCAAAAATCAAGAATTTTTGCACCATGGCTTTGGGGTGGAAAACTTGGACTTTTCAGACAGGGTGCTCGCGAAGGGGAAGAACGCCAATCGCTTCCTGTAATCCTTTTTCGTCAGCCCGCTTTTACTCCGGCAAGAAGCGAGTCAACCATCAGTGTCCACGCGTGCTGGAATTGCGCCCGTTCGCCAGGGCGCATCACCAAGTTGAGCATCAGGCCATCAAGAGCCATCATAGCGAGCGGGCGCGCGAAAGTTCGAGCTGGCGGAAGATGCCGCTGCCAAGAAACGCTGAGCAATGGCCACAATTGAGTCGAACTTCCGACGGTCGATCACCCTGTTCGGGCGATACCTCACCGTCGTCGCTCTCGGAAACCTCGCCTGGGAGATTATGCAGCTGCCGCTCTACACGATCTGGGCGTCCGGGACGTGGCGAGAGCTCGTGTTTGCAGTCGTCCACTGCACGCTGGGCGACGTGCTGATCTCCGCTGTTTGCCTCTTGCTGGGGCTGTTCGCGGTTGGCCGCGGCTGGCTCGACCGCTGGTCTGGCCGCGTTGCAGCGGTCACTATTTCGCTGGGGGTCGGCTACACAGTATTCAGCGAGTGGCTGAACGTCGTGGTTCGCAAAAGCTGGGAATATGCGCCGGCTATGCCAGTGCTACCGGGGCTCGGCACAGGCTTGTCGCCTTTGCTGCAGTGGCTGATCGTGCCTGCGCTAGGATTTTGGCTCGTCACGCGCAGCTCAAGGCGGGTTTAGACCGGCGGACCGTCCGATGGATCGGCATTGCCGTTATTGTCTTTTGTCTTCGCATCAGTTTTTTCTTGCGGCCCACGGTTCTGATGCTTTCGCGCTTCAATCCGACCGTCTCGCCAGGATCGGCCTGTGGACGGCGGCCGTGCTCGTCACAATCGCAGTCATCTTCCCCCAAGCGGCGCGTCATTTCCTGTGACGGCGCGTCGGTTTCCCTGACCCCTCGAAAGCAAGGACGAGAAAACCATGAACAAGCGCGCCGGAATATGGGTCGCCATCGGCCTCCTGCTTTCGCCCGCAAGCGCCTTCGCCGACGAAGCCAAGGTGGTCCTCGCCGTTCATCACGCGGGATGCGTGCTGTGCGGGCCTATCGTGAAGCGCACGCTCTCGCAGGTGAGCGTCGCCTTCTGGCTCGAGCCGGCCGGCGGCGAAAGTATGGTATATTAGATTAGGGTGGTAGCGGCGCGCCATAAACAGTCCTCCGAGTTGTTGGTTGCGTGCTTTCCCGCGTCGGACGAAGCTATCCGCGTCAAGAAAGGCTTTTCCTCATGTTGCCAGCCTGTTAGAGCTAGATGCTCGCCACGCCCATACTCCTTGCCTGCCTCGCGGCTCTTCTGCTCTTAGGTTTCCATTTTGCTATCCGTCAGGGCTTGGCGCCCAGGCGCACTGCGGAGCGGCGGTCGCCAGGCGACCTTAATCTCACGTACAGAGAGGTGCGCATTCCCACGGCCAACGGCCGCACGCTGTTCGGCTGGTTTCTGCCCGCCGCGCGCGTCGGCAAGGCGCCGGCGGTGGCCTTGCTGCATGGTTGGGGCGGCAACGCCGCGACCATGCTCCCGCTCGCATGGCCGCTGCACCAGGCTGGTTTCGCCGTGCTTCTTTTCGATGCGCGCTGCCACGGGCGTAGCGACGAAGACAGCTTCGCCTCAATGCCCCGCTTCGCCGAAGACCTGGAGCATGCCCTGGACTGGCTAGGGCAACAGCTTGAGGTGGATCGCCGACGCTTGGCCGCCGTTGGCCACTCAGTCGGAGCCGCTGCGGCCCTGCTCGCATCCTCCAGACGCGACGGCATCGCTGCCGTGGCTAGTATTGCCGCCTTCTCGCACCCTGAAATGCTGATGCGCCGTTTCTTGGCGTCGAGGCACATTCCCTATATCCCCTTCGGCTGGTACATCCTTCACTATGTCCAGCGCGTCATCGGTTACCGCTTCGACGACATCGCCCCGCTCAACACCATTCGCAAGGTGCGCAGCCCGACCCTGCTTGTTCACGGCGCTGAGGATACGACCGTGCCTGTAGCTGAAGCCTACGCGATCTATGCGGCGCGGCCGGGCGAGCACGTTCAACTTAAGATCATTCCAGGCGGTCACGACAACTACGGCGACATAGAGAAGCAAGCCAAGGCGCTCGTGGATTTCCTGCAAGAAAATGTCGTTTCGATATGCAATGAGTCGGTGGCTCAGGACTAGGCAAAGGGGAATTGATCGTTAAAGCGGAAGACCAAAGGCAGCCGGGCCGGCGGCCGACGGAGAATCTGGCATGAGCTTCTACAACGACGTCCTCCTGCCGAGGCTTTGCCATTTCGCGATGCGCAGCCGGCGCCTCGCGCCCTACCGGCAGCGGCTGGCCGCCGGCGCCGAAGGCCGTGTGCTGGAAATCGGCATCGGCTCGGGCTTGAACCTGCCGTTCTATCCGGCTGCCGTTCGCGAGATCGTTGGGCTCGAGCCCGCTCCCGGCCTCGTTGCGATGAGCAGGCGGGCCGGGCGGATATCACCCATTCCCTTGACGATCATTGAAGCCTCCGCCGAGGGCATTCCGCTCGACGCTGCGAGCGCCGACACCGTGGTGACGAGCTGGACCTTGTGCACAATCCCAGAAGCCTCCCGAGCGCTCGGCGAGATGCGCCGCGTCCTCAGACCCGGAGGCCGGCTGCTGTTCGCCGAACATGGATTGGCGCCGGACGACAATGTCCGCAAATGGCAGGACCGTCTGACGCCGTTGTGGCGGCGCTGCAGCGGCGGCTGTCATCTCAACCGGCCGATCTCCGCGATGATCGCGGGCGCTGGATTTCGTTTCGAGCGGCTGGAGACCGGCTATATGCCAAGCGCTCCCAAGACCATGGCCTTCTTGTACGAAGGCAGCGCGCGACCAATATGAGGCTGATTGATTTGTCGTGCCGTTGGCCAATCGTGACTCATCATGTGTCGCTGGATGCAGAAGCGCTTTTGGGGACTGCTGCTCGGGGTCCTCGTGACGCTGAGCATGAACTTGTCCGTTGTCCAGGCCAGCGAGATGAACAATATGACCGTCGAAAAGACCGCGATGGCCGACATGGGCGCTTACGGCCACGCCGATTGCGACCATTGCCTTGGCGATCATGGTGGCATGCGAGGCATTATCTGCGCCTCGATTTGCTCGGCCCCGACTTTCGCGATCCTGCCGACCTTTATTTCTTCGACCATCGACGTCGCCGCGAGCACAATTCCTTCAGCGCGCCCACACGTTTTTTTGAACAGAACATTCCCGCCCGACCTTCCTCCGCCTCGATTCGGCGATCACGGCTGAACAGCGACGGCGCGCGGCATCGCTGCGCTCGCCGCCTTCGGTTCTCGCCGCTTGCCGAATGACTGAACGTCGAGCGACGAGGCGTTTCGCCCGGCGTCGCATGCGGGAAGGAACCAGAAAGTGACTCGCAGTTTCAGTTCCTCCGGCGCCGGTAACCCGGGCGATGGGATGCTGCATTGCCACGTCACGGATCACCAGATGTCGGGAATGATGACTTTGGCCCGTGTCGTCTGACTCGGGAGTCGTTTCGCTATGAGGAGAATGGAAATGGACAGACGGACTTTCTGCCGAGGCGCATTGCTCGCCACGGTCGCCCTGCCGCTGCCGGCCGTCGCCGCGCCGATCCCGGCGACCTTGTACAAGAACCCGCAGTGCGACTGCTGCGACGGCTATGCCGTCTATCTGCGCAAGAACGGCTTCGTGGTCAAAGTCGTGCCGACCAACGACCTCGCCGAGATCAGCGCGAAGGCGGGCGTGCCCGAAGACCTGGAAGGCTGCCACACGATGTTCGTCGAAGGCTACGTCGTCGACGGCCACGTGCCGGTGAAGGTGATCCAGAAGCTCCTGACCGAACGGCCGGCGATCGCCGGCGTCACGCTGCCCGGCATGCCAAGCGGCTCACCCGGCATGAGCGGCGTCAAGGCCCGACCGTTCACGATTTACGCCGTCACCAAGGACGGCAGGGCGCCAACGGTGTACGCCACCGAGTAACCAACTTAGGCGAGCGGACTGAACCGCGTATGCAACTGGGAAAAATCTTTCCGAAGCGGCGGGTTTGACCAGATCGCCACGACCGGGAGGCAGACGAAAAGAAATAGGAGAAAGCCATGTCGACGGAGGACAAGGTTTCACGCCGCGGTTGGCTGGCCAAGGCGGCGCTTGTCGCTGGTGCGGCTGGAGCGACATCGCTCCTGCCGTACTCAAGCTCTGCTGAAGGGAAAGCCAGCAAATCGACTGTTCACTATCAGGGCCACCCCAACGAGATGCAAATGTGCGGAATGTGCAAGTTCTTCATTTCCGCGAATGGCCGGCGAGGCGGAATGATGGGTGGAGGCAGATGGGCGGGGGAATGATGGGCGGCGAAATGATGGCCGCCGGCTCCTGCGAGGTTGTGGAGGGCCGCATCAGCCCGATGGGCTATTGCATCCTGTATGCTCCATCGGAAGGGTGAGTTTGAGACGATTGTGTTGAAAAACTCGACCGTTGCCGCGATGCGGATGGCGTGATTCACTTCCTCTGCTGATTTGGCGGGGGATGCGGCGATGATGGGCGTTCAAGCGGCGGCGGCTCGGTTTTTCTATGATTTCTGCCTCGATGATCACGTGCCCGCCGACCATCAGCTCCGGGGCATCGACCGGCATCTCGACCTTGATGACCTTCGCAACACGCTGAAGCCGTTTTACAGTAACACCGGCCGCCCCTCGATCGACCCGGAACTGATGATCCGCATGCTGCTGGTGGGCTATTGCACGGGCATTCGTTCGGAACGCCGCCTGTGCGAGGAAGTCCATCTGAACCTCGCCTATCGCTGGTTTTGCCGTCTCGGTCTCGAGGGCAAAGTTCCGGATCATTCGACCTTTTCGAAGAACCGGCACGGGCGCTTTCGCGAAAGCAACATCCTTCGGCATCTGTTCGAAACCGTCGTCGCCCGCTGCATGGCCGAAGGGCTGGTCAGCGCCGATGGGTTCGCGGTCGACGCCAGCCTCATTCCCGCCGACGTCAACAAGCACCACTCAGTCCCCAGCAGCGACTGGACGCGCGAAGAGATCACGGAGGAAGCCAGCCGCGCCACGCGCGAATATTTCGCGACGCTGGACGATGCCGCGTTTGGCGCGGCGACGCCGGTCGCGCCAAAATTCGTCGCCCTGGCCGACCCGGCGGCGCAATGGACGGCGCAGCGCAAGGGACCGGCCTTCTTCGCCTACTCGACCAATTATCTGATCGACACGGACCATGGCGTGATTGTCGATGTCGAAGCCACGCGCTCCGTTCGCCAAGCCGAAGTCGGCGCCGCCCAGACGATGCTGGATCGAACCGAGGATCGGTACGGCCTCAAGCCTGGGTATCTGGCCGCCGACACGGCCTATGGCGCGGCGCAAAACCTCGCCTGGCTCGTCAAACACAAGCAGATCACGCCGCATATCCCGGTCTTCGATAAATCGACGCGGACGGATGGCACGTTCTCGCGTTCGGACTTTACGTGGGAAGCTGATGCGGACCGCTACATCTGTCCTGCGGGCAAGGAACTGTTTCGGTTCCGCCGACACTTCACCACGCTCCGCACCGGCGTCGACGCTGACGGCATGCGCCGTTACCGCGCCAGCCAAAAGGATTGCGGGGTCTGCGAACTCAAACCGCAATGCTGCCCAAATGATCTCGTGCGCAAGGTTCCGCGGCACGTGGACGAAGACGCGCGCGATGTGGCGCGCGCTCTTGCCGCCACGCCTGAATTCAAGGTCGCGTCCCGCCGTCGGAAGAAGGTCGAGATGCTGTTCGCCCATCTCAAGCGCATATTGGGGCTCGGACGATTGCGGCTACGCGGGCCATCCGGCGCCAAGGACGAATTTCTGCTTGCGGCGACCGCGCAAAACCTGCGGCGGCTCGCCCGACTGCGGCCGGCGATGCCGCCGATGGAGGCGGTGCCGGCATAGGCCGCCGACGAAGCGGCCACCCGGCCGCCAACGCGACAGCGCGCCAGCCATCAATTTCTGAAAACACGCCTCCAACCGGAGCGCCGATGCTCATCTGCTGAGTTTTTCAACACAATCAGACCAATGCCGCCGATCGGGAGGCTTCGCGAGCCGTGAGCGCCTATGTCCGCACATTGCGCGTTCGCTTCGCCGTCTGCCTTGCGGGCGCGATGGTGGCTGCGACGGTCGCGCCGGCGGCCATCGCGCAACCGCCATTGAAAAACGTTGTCATGCACGAGGCGCCCAAGACCCTGAGTTATGGAGTTATGGTGACGGAATGCGCTACCTTAACCGGACATATCGTGTGCTATCGGCAGCAGGCGACCGTCTCCTTGACGGACGTGATCGTAGGCGAGACGATGAGCATCGTCGGTGTCGCGTGAGGCTAACGATGACGAGGCGCATCTTGCTTGTGCTGTCAGCGGCTGTGGCGGTGACCGCTTTCACCGCTCGCGCCGCGACGCCATCGGGGGATCCGACACGGGGCGCGCGGCTCTTCCGCGCCTGCGCCGCTTGCCATTCCCTGGCGCCCGATCGGAACATGACCGGGCCGAGCCTCGCCGGCGTGTGGGGGCGGAAGGCGGGCAGCCTCAAGAGCTTCGAGCGTTACTCATCGGCCCTCAAAGCGTCGAACGTCGTGTGGAACGAGGCCGCGCTCGATCAGTGGCTCAAATCACCGAGCCAGTTCATCCCGAACAATCACATGCCCTTCGACGGCATTCCAGATGCTCGGCAACGCGCCGACTTGATCGCTTTCCTGAAGGAAGCGAGCAGCGGGCATATGCCGGCCGCGGGTCAAGGCAGCGCCAGGGGTGGCATGATGGGCGGCATGATGGGCGGCATGTCACCCCAGTTTCAGGATCTCAAAAAGCTCGGGCCCGATCGCCAGGTTGAGGCAATCCAATATTGCCACAATACCTATCGGGTGACCATGGCGGACGGCAAGACGGCGGATTTCTGGGAAGCCAATCTTCGTTTCAAAACCGACTCGAGCGACACCGGCCCACCGAGCGGCAAGCCGGTCATCATGCCTGCCGGAATGATGGGCGATCGCGCCTCGGTGTTCTTCGCCGCGCCGGAGGAGATCAGCGCCTTCATCAAGGATCGCTGTTGAGGAGTGGAGGTGACGCCCATGACAAATTTTAGCGATTCGAAAAACAGCGCGCCGCCGACGAAGCGGCGGACGATCCTGCTGGCGCTCGCCGGCGCCTGGGCAGCTTTGGTCCCTCGCTCCGCTTGGCCCAGCGGCAACGCGAAGGCATCGACGACACCGCCTCCCACGCACCCGGACCTCAAGAGGTTCGGGCCGGATCGCCAAGTGCGCAGGATCAGTCACCGCAACGGGACGTTCCGCGTGACGACCTGCAACGGCAGGGTCATGGAGTTCCGCGAGTCGGTTCTGCGCTTCAAGATCGATTCGACCGATCTCGGCCCGCGTCCGGGATCGCCCGTCATGCTGCCAGCAGGCTCGATGGGCGATCTGGCGTGGGTGTTCTTTGCGACGCCGGGCGAGATCGGCGGCTTCATCGACAATCGGGCTTAGAGCTCGATCTGTTGGATCATCTCAAGGTTTGTGATTTTCTTTACGCTACTTTGGGATCATCGCAGAATCTTCCCGAAATCCTAGGCTAAGGGCTGGCCCACAAAACTGTTGCCCTTCATTCCAATTTGGCAACCGAGTAGAGCAACAAGAAAAGCCCGTGTTTTCGATCCGAGGCCAAACTGTTGCGCAAACGACGTTTACGCATTAATCCCCGCCGGATTACCGATGGAACGTTCCACGGTCATCTGGGCGGCGGCAAACGCGTCGATCATTCCAATGATCAAAAGCGACCTACCGAAACGCGACATAGCCGACCTCTCTCGCAAGTGGTCCGGTATCGCTTATGCTTCTCGCTGCGCCGACCAAGTCGACAAACAACGCTCAGCGAGATTCTGCTCTTCGCTGCGCCCAACATCGCTTAACTTCGGTCCTTTGACGCGGAGGCTCCGGCATCCTGTGGTCGGCGGCCTTGACGAGATGAAACACCGACGCTGATTTTAATTCAATATATATATATATTGATCTATTGAATCCCATCGTCTAGCCGTCAAACTGGGGTCAAGGAACCGAATGTGACGAATCCCAGCAGTGAATCGCAACCGATCACAAGCGGGGGCGCCGGCAAATGGCTCGCGCCTGTCGGCACGGCCCTGGCAATGATCGCCTGCTATGGGGTCACCGCGACCTTCGCCGTTCTGTCGCTCATCGGGATCAGCGCGACGCTTCCCTATCGGGCGCCCTATATCATCTTCTTCGCCGCGATCGCGGCGATAAGCCTGCTTGTCTCGTACAAGCAACACCGCAGTCAATCGGTTGTTCTCGCCGCGTTGGCCGGCTTTACGCTGATCGTCGCCAGCAAATTCCTAGCTCCAAACCTGAAGCCTGAGTCAATTGCCATGGAAGCGACCGGCTTCCTCTGCATGATCGGCGGAAACGTCATGGCGTGGCGGGCGCGGAAAAGGAACGGTCTGGCCTGCGCGATCCAGCGCTGAATCCCGGCTAAATGTCTGTCGGTGCGGGCTCTCAACTTGCGGCCACGGGATTGTTCGACGCGGTTGAACACGCCGTCAGATTGCCGCGCGCGATCAGGTCGATTGCCTCCAGCGACGCGCTGAAGGATCGGCGCCGAAAAGACAAGCGCAAGGGCCACTTCCCCAATGTTGCGCCATTTGGGAAAGTGGCCCCCTCTATGAAGCGATCTGCCGAAATTCTTTTCAGTCATCGGCCAATCGTCGGGGCCTTACATTCGATCGCCTCAATAAGTGAACACGTTGGTCGCCTCGGCGGCTTCGGCGACGAAGGTCGCCGCTCCCACGATGGAGGCGCCGCCAATCAAATCATGCGGCGCGATCTTCCGCGCTTTCGTACAAACCCCGCACACGAGCATTCGGCCGCCCGCCTCGAGATACATTTTCATCAGATCTCTCAGCGCCGGAGCGCTCGGCGCCTCGATGGAATCGGCCACGCCTTTCTTGACCAGCTCGGCCCCGTGGCTCTGGAAACCCATCACCACGTCGATATTCGAGGCAAGCGCGGCGGTCGCCGTCATGAACGCCAGCGTCGCCATCTCAGGGTTTTCAGGCCCGTGCATGACCATGATCAGAAATTTGCGTTTTTGCTCAGCCATGATTTCTTCCTCCTAATGACATTGCCTGGCTGTTCCGCCAAACCGTCGCGCTGAGACCTGAAGCGGGATCAGGCGCCCGGGCATTTCCGGCTTCCATGCTTGACTCAGGCCCTTTCCGACGCGTGCGAGACGCGGCGCGCCGCCGCGCCGGGCCTCGACGCGGGGCGCGGCCGGCTTTCCTCGACCGCCAGCGCGATCCACAGTCCCGACAGGGCGACCAGCGCGGCGGTCGCCCAAATCGCGGGCGTTGCGCCATGGGTCCACTGGGCGACGGCGCCGAGCATCAACGCGCCGATGGCGTAGCCGGTGTCGCGCCAATAGCGATAGGTCCCCAGCGCCCGGCCGCGCCACAGCGG
>JAJXZC010000009.1 GCA_021780275.1 Pseudomonadota bacterium | reverse complement strand
GCCGTCGTCATGCGCATGGCTGCCGACAGGTTCGCCGCCGCGGGCAACACGCTGTCCGAAGCGCTGGAGAAAACCGACGTCTTGTCGGAAACCGTCGGCCAGATGCAGGAGCTTTTGTCATCCACCGCGCAACTGCGCAGGGCGGGGTAAATGTTTGGTCGCGCCGTCATCCGCCACCGGCAGAACCGCGACGAGGCAGAGAAACCGTTCTGGATCTCGTTCTCCGACCTGATGACCGCCTGCATGACGGTCTTCCTGATCGTCATGGCGGTGACCGTCGTGACGATGAAGGACGAGATCGCGCGCATCGAGAAGCTCACCGCCATCACCCGCGCGCGCCAGACGGAGATCCAGCAGTTCGCCGAGCGGCTACGCGTCGCTTCTGAACGTAAATATCCCAACGTCACCGTCGACATCATCAAGGACACGGTGAAGGTCGATTTCGGCGCGGACGTCAACTTCATGTCCGGCTCGTCGGAGATCACCGACGCGGGCTCGCGCTTCCTGCGCGGCTACCTGCCCATTTTGCTCGACGCCGCCGACTCGCCGCTCGGCAGAAAATGGCTGAAGCGCGTCGTCGTCGAGGGCTTCACCGACACGGACGGCAGCTATCTTTTCAACCTCAACCTCAGCCTCGAGCGCAGCCGCAAGGTCGTCTGCGCGCTGTTCGCGCCGCCCGCGCCGGGCGAGCAGGCGATGACGCATCAGGAACTCGAGCAGATGCGCGACCTCTTCCTCGTCGGCGGCTATTCGTTCAACTCCATGCTGCCGTCGAAGGCGCGGAGCCGCCGCATCGAGCTCAAGCTCGAATTCTGGCAGGCCGGCGAAAAGGCGCTGTTCGAAAAAAGGCCGAAGCCAAACCTTTCCGACAAGCCTTTCGGACATTGCTAGGCGAAATCCGAAAGCCTGTCCAAACGGACAGGTACATCCTTTGTTTATATCTGCTACGAATCTTTTGGGTTAGAATCATGCGGTATGAAATCTTAACCGTAATGGGAGTGATGAGATGCCGCAGGATATAAACAGCGTGACGGATAAAAAAGGATTAAGGGAGAAGCTACAAAAGATGTTTCCGTTGTTGCCGACAGTGGATGAGAGGGTGAAATTTTTAGGATGGGCCGGAAAAATGCCTGGGACGGCTAAGTCATGTGAAGATGATTCTGGCTATCTCATGTTAGTGGCTGGACTGGTCATTTTTAGAATTGCTCTTTTGTTTGGAATTTCTCTGTTTGCTTACTTTATGTATCTAGCCTGGCACGGATTAAACCCTGACCTGTATCTTGCAGCTCTTTTTCCAAGCCCAAATGACCCGATGCGCGATTACGGAATGGTTGGCCTTTACGCCTACTACTATATGCTCATCATGAAGTCCTCGGTCTTATTTGTGGGGGGGGGTCACTATGGTTCACAGAGTGCCATTATAAAAATCAGGTTTAACCGTTAGGCGAAAATGCTGAAGCCGCATAAACCTAAAGCCCGTGCTTTTTCAGCGCCTCTTCGAGCGGCGTCGCGCCTTTTTTCTCGAGGCAGAGGGCGAAAAACAGCGTCTTGTTGTCGGCAAGATCCTGAAAGCTTTTCCTCAGAATAGAGAGGCCGTATTCCTTCGCGGCGGCGGATGAGGCGATGGCGGCTTTCGCGGCGTCTTTTTCCTCCGCCACCTGTTTCGCCGCGCCTGCCGTGTCGCCCGCGACGACGGGTTTCAGCTTCAGTTTCGCGATGTTCTTCTTGCATTGCTCCAGCGCCTGCCAGTGGCTGTAAACGGCGCGCAGGTCTTCCATCTTCGCGCCCGGCAAGGCGAGCAGGCAATGATCGACCGGCAGCCACAATGTCTTTTCAACGGCGTAAACGCCTTTGCGCAGGGCGGCGAGCGCGTTGGTCACGGGGCCGGCGAGCGCGTTGGTCACGGGGATGACGGCGCGTTCGGCGCGGCGGGCGTCGAGTTCGAGAAGCGCGGCCTCGAAACTCGGGCAATAGAGTTTGCCGCAACCGGGATAGAGCTTTTGCGCGGCGATGCCGGAGTAAGCGCCGGAAATTCCTTGAAACGCGATGAGCGGCTTCGCTTTGGGCATTCTGTCCTTATGCGGCCCTGCGGTGCGCCGCGGAATCGGATTTACGGCGCGCCGGATCGTGCGGCGGCTTGCGGCGCGGCGCTTTCGCCCGTTTGCCGTGCTGTGGCGCGATTTGCGTGAAGGCGTCCTTTTCGGGCCGGTATTCATGCAGCGTTCCGTGCTCCATGTCGAAATACCAGCCATCGACCGAGAGGCGGCCTTCCGCGACGGCTTTTTTGACCATCGGGTATTCCAGCGCGTTTTTGAGGCTCATGATGACGGTCTGGCGCTCCGTTTCGCGCAAGAGCTCTTCCTTGTCGGCTGTCCCGAGTTTTTTCTCCGCGGCGTTTTTGGCGCCGGCCGCCATTTTGACCCAGTTTTCGATCAGCGCGTCATCCGTGCCTTCAATCAGCGCTTGCACCGCGCCGCATTGCGAATGCCCCATGATGACGAGATATTTTATTTTTTTCGTGTCGATGGCGTAAGAAAGCGCGGCGACGAGTTCCGCCGTTTTGTCCGGATCGTAAGGCGGGATGATCGCGCCCATCTGCTGGCGCTGGAACTGCTGGCCGGGCGGCGCGTCGAAGACGACCCCCGCGCCGTTGCGCGGGTCGATGCAGTTGACGATGAAAAAATCAGGACTCGCGCCGTCCTTGACGAGCTTTTTCATGAGATCCGCGCCGTTTTCGTAGTATTTTTCGTGAAAACGGTTAAATCCGTCGGTCAGGCGCTCCTTCGGCATGGCAAACTCCATATTTTTTTAAATAAAACCAATCAGAACATAGTTTTTCACCCCTGTAAAGGCGACGATGGCATTTTAGGGCTTCATCTTGGGCGCGCGCATGCGTATGATTTCGGTGTGGTGCACCGCCGCATTTCCGCATTTTGCAAGAGAGAAGAACGTTGAGCTATTCCATCCTCAAAAAGCTGCCG
>JAJXZC010000793.1 GCA_021780275.1 Pseudomonadota bacterium | reverse complement strand
CGACCAAGACAGGTTCCGGACCGTTGCCGGCGCTCGCGACACCGCGATCGACCAGGGCCTCCGGAGCTACATGCTGAGCGTCTACAACTACATGGCGGGCGGTCTCGCCATCACGGGCGTCGTCGCATGGCTCGCGTTCCAGGCCGCCGTCCAGCAGACGCCTGACGGCGGGCTCACGCTTTCGCCGTTCGGCATCACGCTTTATACGAGCGCGCTCAAATGGGTCGTCATGCTCGCACCGCTCGGTCTCGTCTTCTATCTGAGCGCCCGCATCACCAGCATGAGCATGACCGCCGCGCAGATGGCGTTCTGGATTTTCGCCGGATTGATGGGGCTTTCGCTTTCGAGCGTCTTCCTCGTCTATACGGGCACCAGCATCACGCAGACCTTCTTCGTGACGGCGATCGCCTTCGGTTCGCTCAGCCTCTATGGCTACACGACCAAACGCGATCTTTCGGCGATGGGATCGTTCCTCTTCATGGGGCTGATCGGCATCATCGTCGCCTCGCTCGTCAACATCTTCCTTCAGAGCACGGCGCTGCAGTTCGTCGTCTCGGTGATCGGCGTCCTGCTCTTCGCGGGCCTGACCGCCTATGACACGCAGCGCATCAAGGAAATGTACTGGGTCGGCGACAGCACGGTGGCGGCCGGCAAGAAGGCGATCATGGGCGCCCTTTCGCTCTATCTCGACTTCATCAACATGTTCATGTTCCTGCTGCAGTTCATGGGCAACCGCCGCTGAAGCGTCCGGAACGACACGATCGGGCCCCGGTGGAAACACCGGGGCCTTTTTGCATCCTGAGGGGATGTCACGCGTCGATGAGCCGGAGCGCGCGTTTCTCGAAAACTTTCAGCACCTGCTTCAGATCATGGCCGCGCTTGAGGACGAGCCCGGTCGCGGCGACGACACTGTAGGCGCCCTGGCGGCGGGCAAGCCTGGGGCGCTTCTCGATGCGGAAAAGCGGCTGCTCGCTGGTGCGGCGGTGGATGGCGAAGACCGCGACATCCTTCGAGCCGCCGATCGCATAGTCCCGCCATTCGCCCTCGACGACCTTCCGGCCGTAGACGGACAGGATCGCCTCGAGTTCGGCGCGGTTGAAGAAGACGTCCGGTTCGCGGACCTGTCCCGGCGGCCTCGCCGAGGAAACGACGAGGCTCAGTGGTGATGGCGCGGCTTGCGAACTGCCCTCCGCATTATCCGTCATGCTTTTTACATCCCTTCGCTCGAGCTACCGGGCCAATGCTCCACCTTACAAGCTAATGCATTCATTCTGCGGGCATTTTTCATTTCTCCCGGGAATCACAATATTGCCTTTTTTCAGCCCTTGCGAGGACACACTGGCCCTCCATCTTCCGATCGTTGCCTCACTGGCCCGGTCCTCTTGGACGTTCCGGTATCATCAGCCCCCCCAGCCCCACCGGGATGGATTTCGGGGGCCGGGCCACCCCTTCAAAGGCAACGTTCCCCCGCAGTGGAGTACCCGCGCTGTCCGGTCGTCCACCCGGGCAGCGCCTGCGTCTGCGTTAACGAAAACGCCAAAATCCGCGCGGTTCGATGAATCATCTTTCACTTGAGAGGGCCGCCCCCTTGCCCTACACATCAGCGTTGCTCGAACGGCATTCGGGCGGGGGGAGACGAGGCTTGACGGGGATTGCCCCGGCCTCCGGGAGTATGGCGTTATCGTTCAATCCAGCATGCAGACGGCAACGGGCAGAGCTGCCGACGGCGAAAACATGATCGTCATCGACGGGTTCGTGAAGCGCTTCGGGCCTTTCACGGCGGTCGACGGCATCAGCTTCAGCGTGTCCAAAGGCGAGGTGCTCGGCTTTCTCGGGCCGAACGGCGCCGGCAAATCGACGACCATGAAGATGGTGACGGGCTTTCTCGCGCCGACCGAAGGCAGGGCCTCGATCTGCGGCCATGACGTCGTGACCGAGCAGCTCGCCGCGCAGCGCATGGTCGGCTATCTGCCGGAAGGCGCGCCTGCCTGGGGCGACATGACGCCGCGCGGCTTTCTCAAATTCATCGCCCGCATCCGCGCCCTGCGGGGCGCCGCCGCCGACAGGGCGATCGCCGACGCCATCGAGGCAACCGAACTTCACGGCGTTCTCGACCAGCCGATCGACACGCTGTCAAAGGGCTTCCGCCGCCGCGTCGGCCTCGCCCAGGCGATCCTGCACAATCCGCCGGTGCTCATCATGGACGAGCCGACCGACGGCCTCGATCCCAATCAGAAGCACGAAGTCAGGAAGCTCATCCAGCGCATGGCGGCCGAAAAGGCGATCGTCATCTCGACCCACATCCTCGAAGAGGTCGATGCGATCTGCACGCGGGCGCTCATCATCGATCGCGGCGTGATCGTCGCCGACGGAACGCCGGCCCAGCTCATTTCGCGGTCGCGCTATCACAATGCCGTTTCGCTCACGATCGCGGGGCAGGTCACCGCCGTCGCCGCCGAGGCGCTGAAGGCGCTGCCGGGCATAGAAAGCATCGAGATCAATCCGCGCGGCGCCGAAACCACGTTCACCCTCTTCCCCGCGCAGAGCGACACGTCGGGCGAAGTGAGGCTCATCGATGCCGTGTCCGCGCTGGTGCACGAAAAGGGCTGGCCGGTGCGCACGCTTTACGGGGAGCCCGGACGGCTCGACGAGGTCTTCCGCAAGCTCACGCGGTCCGATACGGCGGAACTCGGGGAAAAGAGCGCCGCATGAGAGAGCTGTCCGCCATTTTTCGCCGCGAACTCGCGGGCTATTTCGCGACGCCGCTCGCGTTCGTCTTCATCGTGATCTTCCTGTTCACGATGGGCGCCTTCACCTTCTACATGGGCGGCTATTTCGAAAGCGGCCAGGCGGACCTGCAGATCTTCTTCAATTTCCACCCCTGGCTCTATCTCTTCCTCATCCCCGCGATCTCGATGCGGCTCTGGGCGGAAGAGAGGCGGACGGGCTCGATCGAGCTTCTGCTGTCGTTGCCGATTCCG
>JAJXZC010000469.1 GCA_021780275.1 Pseudomonadota bacterium | reverse complement strand
CTCTATGCCCTGGCGGGCGGTCCGCCCTTCCGTCCCGGCCTCGTCAAGTCGGCGACGGGAACGGCGATCGAGCTCGAAGTCTGGCGGCTTCCGCGCGCGCAAGTCGGGAGCTTCCTTGCCGGAGTGCCACAACCGCTTGTCATCGGCACTGTCGATCTTGCCAATGGCCGCAAGGTGAAGGGGTTCCTTTGCGAGACGAGCGGTCTTGCGGGCGCGGAGGACATCACGTCCTTCGGCGGCTGGAGGCGCTTTCTCGAACGTGACAAGGCGGCGGCCGGCTGAGGCCGGCCCCGTTCGCGCGGTTCAGAGCGGCTGGCTGGTGAAAGGCGCCTTCAACTGACCCAGGAAAGTCAGCGGCATGTCGTGCTGGATGCCGATGTCGCGCGGCGGCCTGCGGTCCGGCGCGTTGAAGTAACTGCGGAAAAGGAGATCGAAGAGAACGAGGTTCTCGCCGTAGTTTCTGTTCCCCTCCGCGAGCACCTTGGAGTGGTGCCAACGGTGCAGCGTTGGCGTGTTGAAGATGTAGTTCAGCGGCCCGCAGCGCATCTCGATGTTGCAATGCGTCAGCATGCCGACGATCGCCGTGATGGCGCTCACCATCAGCAGCACGTCGCGCGGCGCGCCGAGGAGCAGGAGCACCGGCATGCCGACCATGAGGCCCGTCATCGTGTCGACGAGGTGGAAGCGGCCGGTGTTGAAGAACCATAGCCGCGTCACGCTGTGATGCACGGCATGGAAGCGCCAGAGCCAGGGCCATTCATGCGCGAGGCGGTGCTTCCAGTAGAGGCCGAACTCGACGATGATCAGGCCGAGCGCCGTCTGCACGGTTAGCGGCCAGTTCGCCGGCCAAAGGCCCGCTCCGGTCGGCGCGAGAGCGTCCGCGATCCCCATGAAGGCGACGAAGGTGATGATGACCTGGGCAATGCCCTTGTTCAGGATCGTGTGCGCGAGGTCCGGCCCCATCTGCCCGTCATTGCGGAGCCAGGCCTCTTCATGCGGCATCAGGCGCTCGAGAAGCGCGATGCTGAGCGCAAGCGTCAGGTAGGTGAGGTTGAAAGCGGCGACGTCGTGGCCCGTGCTCATTCCGGCATAGACGAGACCGACCGAGCCGCAGAAGAGCAATGGCCACCAGATACAGGAAAGCAATCGACGCACGTCAATCCTCCTTCGTCCCCCGACGAAAAGTCGCGTGGCTTCATGTTAGCGGAGTCTTTGCGCCCATGTACAAGCTCAATTGGATTTCCGGTCCGGTGCGCAAGACAGCGGAAAGCTCCGATTTGGCGTGAGGTTGCGTCGATTCATGCGGGTTTTTGCTGCTCACTCCGATTTGGATGGTGATCGGCTTGTGACCTCGGCGGCGGACATGCAGCCTGTTCCATCACGAAATGCACTTTCGGGCGGGTCCTGATCCGAGACCTGAGACCGCCCGGCCCTGTCAGGAGGAACACATCATGAATACGGATTCTGTCGAGCCCTTTTCGAGCGTCCCCTCCACGACACAGTCGAAAGAAAGCGGACGCAAGTCCATCGCCTCGACTGTCCGCGTGTTGCGCGCGGGAAGCGAGGACATCGTTGTCGGCGAAAACTCTTCGCTCGAAGGCTCGTTCGAAACTCAAGGCTCCATGTTCGTCGACGGCACGATGAGCCGGGCCGACCTCAGAACCTGTCTCCTCTCCATCGGCGTCGCGGGCTCCGTCGAAGGCAGCGCCCATGCCGACAGGGCGGAAATCGCAGGCCGCTTTGAGGGCCAACTCGTCGTTACCGGCGAGGTCATTCTGCGCTCGTCGAGCCATGTCACCGGCGAGATCCAGTGCGGCAAGCTCATCAGCCATCGCGGCGCGACCATCAAGGCCGAGGTAACGGTGGTCGAGGATGAAGACGAGGCGGGGGAGGCCGGCAACGAGTTTCGCGCGCTTGCGCGCCTGCCGCTCCGCGCGAATGTCACCCGCTCCTTCCTGCGCCGCTCCGCCACATTCGGCTATGGCGTCTTTTTCACGCTGGGCGCCATCGGCCTCGTTTCGCTCTTCGCGCATTGAGCCGAGCCGAACTGCACCAATGTGGGCGCCCGCAAGCGATTGCGGGCGTCTTTTTCCTTGAATTTTTCGCATGTGCGGCGCGCCCTGCCGGGCGACGCTACGTCAGTGCGCTGTGCCTCTCTCTCGCCAGCGTGGGCGTCGCCGCGCTAGGCTCTAGCCCATCAAAATCAGAACGGCCCCCGCCTTTACGCGGGATGGGCGCAGATGGGGAGAGACATGGAATTCGATTTTTCCGACGACCAGAAGCAATTGAAGGATCAGGCGCGGCGCTTTCTTGAAGCGAAGAGTTCGCCCAAGGCCGTGCGCGCAATCCTCGAAGGGCCGGAGCCCTATGACAAGGCGCTCTGGCAGGGCCTTGCCGAGATGGGCTTCATGGGAACGGCGATCCCCGAGGAATATGGCGGGCTCGGCGCGACCTATCTCGAGCTTTGCGTGATCGCGGAAGAGCTTGGCCGGGCTGTGGCGCCGGTGCCCTTCGCATCGTCGATCTTCCTCGCCGCCGAATTTCTGCTGGCCGCCGGAAGCGAGGAGCAGAAGCAGGCTTACCTGCCGAAGCTCGCAAGCGGTGAAATCATCGGCTGCTTCGCGTTGGCTGAGGGCGTCGGCGCGGCAACGCCGAAGCGCATTCAGGCCGACGTCGCTGGCGGCAAGCTTTCGGGCACGAAGCTTCCCGTTCTCGACGGCGATGTCGCCGATTTCGCCATTGTCGCGGCGAAGACGGGCGCGGGTAATGACGCGCGTTCCATCTCGCTCTTCATCGTCGATCTCAAATCGGCGAATGTGAAGCGCGAGACGGTCGAGACGATCGACCCGACCCGCAGTCAGGCGAAGATCACCTTCTCCGGCGCGGCCGCGGAATTGCTGGGCGCGGAAGGTGACGGCTGGAACATCATCGAGCGCGTGCTCGACCACGCTGCCGTGCTGACCGCATTCGAGCAGCTGGGCGGCG
>JAJXZC010000478.1 GCA_021780275.1 Pseudomonadota bacterium | reverse complement strand
ATGGAGCGCGCGATCGCGGAGCGCGGACGCTATCCGGCGATCAACATCCTGAAATCCGTGTCGCGCACCATGCCGGGCTGCAACAACGAGGAGGAGAACGCGCTCATTCGCCGCGCTCGCACGCTCATGTCGACCTATGACGATATGGAAGAGCTCATTCGCCTCGGCGCCTATCGTCCGGGTTCGGACAAACTCGTCGACGAGGCGATTTTCTATCAGCCGGCGCTTGAGCGATTTCTCGGTCAACGCAAGGAAGAGGCGACCGGCATGGCGACCGGCTACGCCATGCTCGCGGAAATTCTTTCCCAGACGCCGCCGCCCAGGGAGGCTGAATGATGCGCAATCGCGAGTCTCTCATCAGGCTTCACCGCTTTCAGGTGGACGAGAAGCGCCGCAAGCTCGCCGAGCTTGAGCTGATGCTTCAGGAATTCCGCAGCCGCGAGCGCGAGCTGGAGGCGCAGGTGCTGAGCGAGCAGGAGAAAGCAGGGATCTCGGATGTCGCGCATTTCGCCTATCCGATGTTCGCCAAATCCGTCATTCGCCGCCGCCAGAACATTCTCAACTCGATCGAGGATATCGAGCGCCAGCTCGACGTGGCGAAGGAGGAGCTCGCGGGCGCGTTCCGCGAACTCAAGAAATACGAGATCATCGAGGATAACCGGAAGCGCAAGCATCACCGGGCGGCCATGCGGCTGGAGCAGATCGAACTCGACGAGATCGCGCTCGGTATCCATCGCCGGCAATAAAGCACCGGCCCTCCCTTACAACGCGCGCCGGCTCGGCTAGAATGGTCGCCCTCTTCAATGACAGGGCGAGTTCCATGCCTTCTTTCGACATCGTTTCCAAGACCGATTTTCAGGAAATCGACAATGCGCTCCAGAACGTGATCCGCGAGATCGCGACGCGCTACGATTTCAAGGGGTCCCATTGCACCATCGAGCGCAAGGACCAGGAGATCACGATCAATGCCGATGACGAATTGAAGCTGAAGCAGATGCACGAGCTTCTGCAGGGCCACCTCGCGCGGCGGAAGATCGAAGCGGGCATTCTCGATTACAAGGAACCCGAAAAGGCGGCGGGCCAGAGCGTCCGGCAGAAAGTCGCCATCCGCGAGGGGATCGACAAGGAACTTGCCAAGCGCATCGTCAAGGATCTGAAGGGCTCGAATCTGAAAGTGCAGGTCGCCATTCAGGGCGACGAATTGCGCGTCTCGGGCAAGAAGCGCGATGATCTGCAGGCCGCGATCCAGTTCGTGAAGGGGCTGCCTATCGAGCAACCCCTCCAGTACGAGAATTTTCGCGATTGACGGGCCCGAGCGCCCGCCCGGCTCAGCCGCGGAAGAAGATGCGGCGGACGAAGTAGATGATGCTGATCGCCACGAAATAGCCGACGAAGCGGACCGCGATCAGTTTCAGCGCTTCCATGTCGGCGAAATTCGGAAACGGGCTTTCGCTGTGCGCGAGAAATGCCCGGCCGATGTTGACCGCTTCATGAATGATGGTGGCGCCGACCGCCCAGCCGATGATCTGGCTATAGCGACGCATCAGGCCGGCGGCGATTACCGCGATGACGAGGCCCTGCACCGAATTCACGGTGTCGAAACCCTGGCTGGCCAGGGCCTGGGCCTGATTGAGATAATCCGTCAGCATTCTGTTTCCCCCAGTACTTGACGCGAACTCCCCCTTTGCACGGTTCAAAGGCATATGCCTCGAAACGATGCGTGGGCACAGACTAGCCCAAATCGGGACAAGGTCCAGTCTATTTGCGGTGCACAACAGTTCGTGTGCGTCGCAAAAAATTCACGCATTCCCGCGTTTTGCGGGCGTGTGCTCCCTGGACAGCCGTGGGGAGAGGAGATCGCGCGCGAGTTTGCGCACGGCCTCGCTGGCTTTCGCCTGAGGGTGGCGAAAGAGGATCGGCGTCTGCCGGCGGATCGCGTCGCGCACCAGATCATCGCGCGGAACAAATCCGAGGAGTGGCGGATCGATCCTGAGGAAATTCCGGCAGGCATTGCTGAGCGCGGCATGCGTGCGCCAGGCATGTTCGCGGTCGTTGGCGAAATTGACGACGACGCGGATGTCGGCGTCCGGGTTCTGCTGCGTCAGAAGCTTGATGAAGGCGTAGGCATCGGTCAGCGAGGTCGGTTCGTCGGTGACGACGACGAGCGTTGTGCTGCCGGGCGTGCAAAGCAGGAGCACCGACTGGTCGAGGCCGGCCGCCAGATCGGTGACGACATGCGCGTATCGCGCGGACAACGAAACGAGGCTGCGCGCGATCGATGCAATTTCCGTCTGGGTGAGGGCGCTCAATACGCCCGATCCAGATTTTCCCGCAAGGACGTCGAACTTCACGCCGCCCGCCGCGCCGCTCACCGACGGGATTTCATAGCTCACGATCGCCTCTTCGATGGTGGCGCGGCCGGCGATGACGGAGCCGAGATCGAGTTTGGGCGAGAGACCGAGCTGAACGTCGACATTGGCGAGGCCAAGATCGCCGTCGAAGAGGAGAACGTCGCGCTGCATCGCGGCCAGCGCTTCCGCCAGCGTGATCGACAACCAGGTCTTGCCGACGCCGCCCTTGCCCGATGCGATCTGGATCATGCGTGGAATGGACATGGCTGGTCCTGACTGGCTGCGGGTTCCCGTTGACGTCATGATGCGGTCGCGGCCTTGCCCGCTTCGTTTTGCCGTTCGTGCGGGCCGAGAATAAGGCGGGCACAGACGAACGGGTTCATGGGTGCAAGCCCGCGGGCGAGATAGGGCGTGACGCTGATCTGTGCGAGCGAAAGCCGGGCCTCGTCCGCGGCGGCGAGCACGGCCCCGATGCGCCGAGAGATGTCGACCTGGGTCGCGATCAGGCGGCGAACGCCGAGCGAGGCGAAATGCGAGGCGATTTCGGAAAGGAAGCGCGCATCGCCAGCCGCCGAGAGAACGAGGACGGGTTCTGCTTCCGCGACGAGGCGCGCGGCGTCCGCGAGGCGCTTGAGAG
>JAJXZC010000182.1 GCA_021780275.1 Pseudomonadota bacterium | reverse complement strand
ATGGCGATGCAGACGGGCGCCATGATGGGCACGAACGTGGCGTTGAAGAACGGCGGGCCGACCGAGACTTTGCCGAGGTTCAGCGCGTCGGCGAACAAAGGATAGAGCGTGCCGAGGAAAACGGTGCCGAGCGCGGCGGAGAGAAAAATATTGCCGAACAAAAGCCCGCCCTCGCGCGAGACGGGCGCGAACAGCGCGCCGCTTTTGAGCGACGGCGCGCGGAGGGCGAACAATGTCAGCGAGCCGCCGATGACCACGCCGAGCAGGGCGAGGATGTAAATCCCGCGCTGCGGATCGGTCGCGAAACTGTGCACAGAGGTGAGCACGCCCGAGCGCACCAGGAACGTGCCGAGCAGGGAAAGAGAAAACGTGAGGATGGCGAGCAGCACCGTCCAGGCTTTCATCGTGCCGCGCTTTTCGACCACGGTGAGCGCGTGCAAAAGCGCCGTACCCGCGAGCCACGGCATGAAGGAGGCGTTTTCCGTCGGGTCCCAATACCACCATCCGCCCCAGCCGAGCGTGTAATAGGCCCACCACGAGCCGCCTGTAATTCCCAAGGTGAGAAAGCACCAGGCGGCGAGGCTCCACGGACGGATCCAGTGCGCCCATGCGGCGTCGATCTTCCCTTCAATCAGCGCGGCGATGGCGAACGAGAAGGCCATGGAAAATCCGACGTAGCCGAGATAGAGGATCGGCGGGTGAAAAGCGAGACCCGGATCTTCCAAAAGCGGGTTGAGGCCCCGCCCGTTGAGCGGCGCGGGCGAAAGACGCAGAAACGGATTGGACGTCAGGAGGATGAACAAGAGGAAGCTGAACGAGACCATCGACTGCACGGAGAGCGCGCGGGTGCGCAGTCCGCGCGGCAATTTCCCGCCGAACAGCGCGACGGCGGCGGCATAACCAGTGAGAATCATCTCCCACAGCATCATCGAGCCAGGATGGTTGCCCCACACGCCGGTGATTTTGTAGAACAGCGGCTTGTTGCTATAGCTGTTCTCGGCGACGTTGAGGACGGAGAAGTCGCTGGTGACGTAGCAATACATCAGCGCGAAGAACGCCGTGCCGAGCAGCAAAAACTGTAAAATCGCCGCGGGCCTTGCGACGGCCATCATGGCCTCGTCGTCGCGCGCCGCGCCGACAAGCGGCACGACCGCCTGCACCAGCGCGACCAGCAGGGCGAGAATCAGGGCAAAATGACCGGTTTCGGCAACCATGAAAGGATATCCGCGATTTTTTATGGCTGGTGATGGTCAGGTTTAACACCTTAAGAGGCGGGTGTCATCCTTTTAGGTGAGTCTTTTAGTCATAATTACGAAGTGAAAAAGCCCGCTGACGGATATGGCCGGATGGTGGAGCTTATGAGCATATCGCTGTTAGAACCAATCGACATATAGCACATGAGATTTTGAAGCCGCAAAACTGCTGAGATGCAAGGACTGTGAAGCGGAATAAGGAGCTTCACTGCGGCGCAGGTGTGGTGGATTCCACATCAAGCCGCTTTGACGCAACAGATCGGCAGTTTTGCGGCTTCCTTTCAGGCGCGGCAAAAAAAGGCGGCCTCGCGTCTTCAGAAAACTTGCCCATAGCCCCGCTATGCGCCGCGTTTTCTTCATAGCGAATGCCGCTTTTTCGCTTTCCCGCAAAATCCATGCGGTATATGTCGATTCGTCCTAATGCATCTGCATGTATTTTTTCATTTGCGGCGTCATTTCCGGCGGCTGATATTTCGCGTCATGCTTGGCGAGCACCTGATCCGCCTTGAAAAGGCCCGAAGGCGTCATGCGCCCTTCGACGATCACGCCGCGGTTTTCATGAAAGAGGTCGGGCAGGATGCCGGTGTAAACCACGGGAATCGAGGTGTGCAGGTCCGTGACCTTGAAATGCACGGTCAGGCCGTCTTTCTTGATGCTGCCGTTCAAAACCAGCCCGCCCATGCGGAAATCGTGGTTTTCCGGCGCTTTGCCTTCCTTCACCTGACTCGGCAGAAAGTAGAACAAAAGATTTTCGTTGAAGGCGCGGAGCATCAGGAAGGTCGCGGCGGAAAGCGCGATCAGGATGACGGCAAGAAAAGCGCCGCGCCGCTTGTGCTTGGCGGTGAGAAGGCTCATTCCCCGCTCCCGTTCCTGTCGTCCTTGTCGGGCCAGTAGGCGGCGGCGACGTTGAGCGCCATGACGACGAAGGCGACGGCGTAAGCCGGCCAGACATACATCCAGAAGCCGCCCATGTTCCAAAAACCATGCGGAAAATTCACCATTACGCCGTTTTCCTTTCGTTTTCCGTCTTTTCGATCATCGTCCTGATGCGTTTCAGCACCAGCCAGAAATAATAGGACGTGAAGGACAGCGCCGTCATAAAGAGCGGAATGAGCATCGAGGGCGCGATCGACGGGCCGCCCTTGCGGAAGATGCTGTCGCCCTGATGCAACGTCGTCCACCAGTCGACCGAGAACTTGATGATCGGGATATTGACGAAGCCGACGACGGTGATCATCGCCATCACCCGCGCGGCCTTGCGGCGGTCGGGGATGGCGCTCTTCATGGCGAGGATGGCGAAATAGATGAACAAAAGCACGAGTTCGGACGTCAGCCGCGCGTCCCACACCCAGTAGGCGCCCCACATCGGCTTGCCCCACAGCGAGCCGGTGACGAGGGTGATGAAGGTGAACGACGCGCCTAAGGCGGGACTGCACAAAAGCCACAGCTCCGCGACCTTGGTGCGCCAGATCAGCGCGGCGATCGCGGCGGCGGTCATGGAGGTGTAGATCATCATCGACATCCACGCCGACGGCACGTGCACATACATGATGCGGTAGGCCTGTCCCTGCACCGCGTCGACTGGCGCGAGCACCAGCCCCCAGTAAAGCCCGACCGCGCCGAGCACGGCGAACGTCCAGAAAAACCACGGCATGAGTTTTCCTGCGAGCGGATAGAAGGTTTTCGGCGCTGAGAATTTTCTGAGCAACATGATATTCCCTATACTCCTAATCAAGGCC
>JAJXZC010000698.1 GCA_021780275.1 Pseudomonadota bacterium | reverse complement strand
CGGGCCGCCGAGCGGTGCCGGTTGCTGTAGTTTGGCGAGGTCGGCCTCTACACTCGCGCGCCAGGGCGCGTCTTTGGGCGCATTGGCGAGCAGCTTCTTCCAGCGTGCGATTGCCTTGTCCTTGTTGCCGTCGCGAATGTCGGCGAGACCCAGATAATATTGTGCGCGAGGTTCCAGCGGATCGAGCTTTACGGCCTTTTCAAAATTGGCCTGCGCTTCCGGCGTCATCGACCCATTGGACACGAAAAACTCAGCTTCGCCACGCGCAGCAAGACGTGCCGCCGTTACGCCGCCAATTTCCATGGCGCGGGTCCAGGCCGTGATCGCGCCGGGGAAATTTCTCTGTCTGACGTAAGCTGGTCCGAGCACTTCCCAGCCTTGCAGATCGTTCGGCTTTTCTTTCAGGTGCTGCTCGACCTTATAGACCAGTGCATCCAGCGGAAGTTCGTTCGCCGGTCCGGCGACGCGGGGCGCGAAGGGCTCGTCCGGGACCTCCGGCGAACCGAGCATGAGATAGACGCCGAGCGAGATGGCCGGGACAAAAACGATCATCGCCAGCGCAATGCTGCGAGAGGATGTTTTGGTCGGCGCAATATCTGACTTATTGGCATCGACGGCGGCGAGCAGACGACGGGAGACTTCGATGCGGGCGGCTTCGGCTTCCGCCTCACCCATGACGCCACGCTCGACGTCGCGTTCGACTTCCGCGAGCTGGTCGCGATAGAGCGCTACATCCTTGCCACTCTCGGGCGCCGCCGCTTCGCGGGCGCGCTTCACCTTGAAGGGGATCAGGAGTCCCCAAACGACAGCGCCTGTCAGCAGGGCGAAGCCGATCCAGAGCAAGAGATTTGCGTTGATGAAAGCCAAGTCGAGCCGCCTTTTGGGTGGGGGTCGCCCCCATGTTTTGAACCTGTATAAAGACTTGTCGCCCTGACGGAAAGCGACGGAGGGCCGCAGGGGAGCCGAAAGCATTCCGTCGGATTGCAGGATTTCGCAGGGGTTCCCCTCCGCGGCGAAGCTGACTAGTCTTCGGCGCAAAATAATCGGGATGGAAACATGTTGCGGATCGTCAATATTGGGGTGAAATGCCTCTTTACTCTGGGGTTTTTCGGGCTTGTCGCCATTTACGTGATCGCCGCGGTCGAAGCCCCTCCCGCGCTCAACGTGGCTGCACTCAAGGCACGGGCGTCGCAATATGACGTTGAGATCAAACGCGACGAATGGGGCGTGCCGCATGTTTATGGCAAGCGCGACGAAGATGTCGCCTTCGGCTTTGCCTATGCACACTCGGAAGATGATTTCCGCACCATCGAGGAAACCGCCATCGCAGTGCGTGGCCAGCTCGCCTCGATCAAGGGCAAGGACGCGGCCGTCACCGACTATCTCGTCCATCTCATGCGCGTCTGGGAAACAGTCAACGCACGCTATGAAAAAGACCTGACGCCGAAGCTGCGCCATGTGCTGGAAGCCTATGCCGATGGCGTCAACTATTACGCAGCGCTTCATCCCGAAAAGGTCGCTCTCGGTTTTCAACCGCTGACGGGTCGCGCCGTCGCCGCCGGTTTCGTTTTCAAGACGCCTTTCTTCTATGGACTCGATGGCGAGCTGATGAAGCTCTTCAAGGCGAAGAAGGGTTCGCTTTCGAAGGACGGCAAGGATGCCTTCCTTCCGACAGCGACGCCTCTGCCCGTCGGTTCGAACGGCATGGCTGTCGGCCCATCGCGCAGCGCGGACCATGCGACACGGCTTCTCGTCAATTCACATCAACCCTACACCGGTCCTGTCGCCTGGTATGAAGCGGTGCTGCACAGTCAGGAAGGCTGGGACGTGGCGGGCGGCTTCTTCCCCGGCTCGCCCTTCATGCTGCATGGGCACAATCGCAATCTCGGCTGGGCCAATACGGTCAACAAGCCGGACCTGGTCGACGTCTATCGCCTGACGATCAATCCCGACAATCCGGACCAATATCTGCTGGACGGCGTGTGGCGCGACTTCGAGAAAACGAAGGCGCATATCCGCGTGCATCTGTGGGGCCCGTTCTGGTGGACAGTGACGCGCGACGTTCTCTATTCCGAACATGGCCCTGTGCTGAAAGTCGCCGCTGGCACATTCGCCATCCGCTATGCGGGCCACGATGAAGTGCGACAGGCGGAGGAATATTATCGTCTCGACAAGGCGGAGAACTTTGGCCAATGGCGCGACGCACTGCGGCTGCAAGCGCTGCCGAGCATCAACTACATCTATGCCGACAAGCAGGGAAACATCTCCTACGTCTACAACGGTCTCTTTCCCGTGCGGAAGCCGGGCTTCGACTGGCAGGGCATTCTGCCGGGCGATCGATCGGACCTCATCTGGACGAAATATGTGCCTTTCGACGACATCCCGCAGCTCGTCAATCCGAACTCAGGCTATGTCTTCAACTCCAACAACACGCCGTTTCAGGCGACAGGCGCAAACGACAATCTGAAACCTGCCGATTTTCCGGACTGGATGGGCATCCAGACCAACATGACCAACCGCGCTTATCGCGCGCTGGAGACCTTCGGCGCCGATCCGCATATCAGCGCGGCGAAATTCCGCAAATACAAATTCGATTTGTCCTACAGTGCGCATTCCGATCTGGCGAAGGAGATCGATGAGATCGAAGCAGTCAATCCCGGCGGAGATGCCGATCTGAAGCGGGCGCAACGGACCCAACGCGAAATCGAGCTGGTCGCGCGCATCGGCAAGGCTATCGCCGCAGCACCACGCGCGCAGTGGGCAGAAAGGCTCGACGCCGCAGGGATTCCCTGGGGTCCCGTCAATTCCATTGACGAGGTGGCGGCCGATCCGCACTTCAAAGAACGCGGGCTGTTCAATGACGCGGCCGACAGCGATGGCAGACGTCGCCGCTATGTCGCGCAACCCTTGATTATTGACGGCCACCATCCGGGACCGACCCGGGGCGTGCCCGCCCTCGGCGAACACACCGATGAAGTGCTATTAGAACTGTCG
>JAJXZC010000298.1 GCA_021780275.1 Pseudomonadota bacterium | reverse complement strand
GATATCGGCGGAAGCCGCGCCAGCATTGAGCACCGCCGCCGCCGTATCGAAGGCGGAGGCCGCATGGCCGAGAATGCCGACGCGCTTGCCTGAAAGCCTTGCGAAATCGATGGCGACGTTGGAATGAGAGTAGAGCGTGGTGGGCAGGTTCCGGCTGATGACCTCCGGCACGCTCCAGCGGCCCGCGCCGTCAAAGCCCGTTGCCAGCACGACGAGCCGGGCCGGATGGATTTCGGTTTGCCCGTTCCGTCGTGTCGTCACGATGACGTGGTCGCCTTCCGGCTCCACCGCCTCCACCTCCACATCGTTGACGACGGGAAGGTTCAACGTCTTGCGATACCAGCGCAGATAGTCCATCCAGGCGAGACGGGGTACGCGGTCGAGCGCTTCCCATGCCTCGCGCCCATATCGCGCCATATACCAGCGCTGGAGCGAAAGGCTTGGTTGCCCCATCTCCATGCCGCATAGCGCCTTGGGCGTGCGCAGATGAGACATGCGGGCGAAATTCTCCCAGACGCCTTCATAGCCCTCGGGGCTGCGATCCAGAATGAGGATATTGTCGACGCCCTGACGCATGAGCGAATGCGCGATGAGGAGGCCCGATTGGCCGCCGCCCACGATCACCACATCATGGAGCCGTCGCCCATTGGCATCGAAGTGAGGCTTCGTCCAGCGGCGCTCGGGATAGGACAGAAGTGCCAGCTCCTCGCGGGCAAGCTCCGCGAGGGCCGTTTCGCCAAGAGGTACTTCGATGAGAGACATGGTGACCCCGGATGCTCGCGCGTGGAAAGTGCCGTAGATGCGTTAGTCTCTTCACTTCGGATGTTCGAGAAAAGAAGCGTGTTTCGAACAATGCGTTGCCAAAACGGCAACACACGATCTCAGAGAGTTTTCAGAAAGGCCTTGGCGGCTTCTCCATGCTCGTGACGAAGCAGAGCAAGATCGAGACCGACGGGAGCGCCATCCGTCACACGCCACTTGCCGCCGATCATCACCCGGTCCGCGCGATGCGCGCCGCAGAGAACGAGGGCGGCAATGGGATCGCCCGCGCCTGAGAAGCGCAATTCGTCGAGCGTGAAGAGTGCAAGGTCCGCCTGCCGCCCGACTTCAATCTTGCCGATATCGCTGCGCCCGAGGCAGGCTGCCGATCCTTCGGTTGCCCAGCGGAGCGCATCGTGATGTGTGACGGCTGCGGCGCCATAGGCGAGGCGGCCCAGCATCAGCGCGTGACGCACGGCTTCCATGAGGTTGGAGCTGTCGTTCGATGCGGAGCCGTCTACGCCCAGGCCGACGATTGCGCCGGCCGCTTCGAGGTCTTTCGTTCGGCAGGTGCCGGAGGCGAGAACCATGTTCGACGTCGGGCAGTGACAGACGCCGACCTTGTGCTTGCCGAGGCGGCACACTTCCTCATCGGTGAAATGAATGCCATGCGCGAGCCAGACGCGTGAGTTGAGCCATCCCACTTCCTCAAGGTAATCAAGCGGACGCAGGCCGAATTGCGAGATGCAGAATTCGTCTTCGTCATGCGTCTCGCCGAGATGAGTATGGAGACGGCAATCGTGCTTCTCGGCGAGTGCCGCGGAGTCGATCATGAGCTGCCTGGTGACGTTGAAAGGCGCACAGGGCGCAAGCGCCACCTGAAGATACGAACCTTCCGAACGGTCGTGATATCTGCCGAGAACGCGCTCGCAATCGGCGAGGACGGTATCGTAGTCCTGCATCAGCCGCTCGTCGGCAATGCCGCCATTCTTTGTGCCGAAATTGATGGCGCCGCGCGTCAGCGTCATGCGCATGCCGAGCGCCGACGCTTCCTCGGCCTCGATGTCGACGGCATCCGGCATGTCGCCCGGAAAGACGAATAGATGATCGGAAGCTGTGGTGCATCCCGACATCAGAAGTTCTGTCAGCGCGACGCGCGTCGCGAGCCGGAAACTGTCACGGTTCAGATGGTCGCCCCAGATCGGATAGAGCGATTTCAGCCAGGGAAAGAGTTCCTTGTTGATCGCTTGCGGATGGGCGCGGGTGAGCGTCTGGAAGAAGTGATGATGCGTGTTGATGAGACCCGGCAGCACGACATGCCGCCCCGCGTCGAACGTCTCGTCGCAGGGCACCGAGGGTCCACCGCTGCCGACGAGTTCGACGATGCGGCCATCCTCGATGACGATGCCGCGCTCGGCACCCTCGGCAAGAATGGCAATGGGATCACGCAACCAGGTTCTCATTTCGTCGCCTTACGCTTTTGAGTAGCCGAGCACGGCCTTCACTTCGAGGAATTCGGTCATACCGAATGTGCCGAGTTCGCGCCCATTGCCGGACTGCTTGTAGCCGCCGAAGGGAGCGTTGAAATCGAAGGGCGGATTGTTGATGAAGATGCGGCCCGCGCGAATGCGGGACGAAACGCGGCGGGCGCGCTCTTCATCCCGCGAATAGACGTAACCAGCGAGCCCATAGACCGTGTCGTTGGCGAGACGGATCGCCTCGTCTTCGTCGTCATAGGTCAGGACCGAAAGAACGGGGCCGAATATCTCCTGCCGCGCAATGGTCATGTCGGGTGTGACATTGGCAAAGATGGTCGGACGGACGAAATAGCCGCGATTGAGGTCTTGCGGCCTGCCGGCGCCGCCCGCGATCAGCATCGCGCCTTCGGCAATCCCGGCTTCAATCATCGAGCCGACCTTGGCGAATTGTGCCGCGCCTGCAACGGGGCCCATGGTCGTCTGTGGCAAGGTTGGATCGCCTACGACAACGGACGCGGCAACGGCCTTTGCGCGATCGACGACTTCATCGAGTTGAGAGCGATGGACGAACATGCGCGTCGGCGCGATGCACGATTGGCCCGAATTGATGAAGCAGCGATTGACGCCATCGGTGACAGCGAGGTCGAGATCGGCGTCGGGCAGGATGATGTTGGCAGACTTGCCGCCAAGCTCCTGATGGACGCGCTTCACCGTTTTCGCGGCGGCTTCCGCGACGAGGATGCCCGCGCGGGTTGAGCCCGT
>JAJXZC010000039.1 GCA_021780275.1 Pseudomonadota bacterium | reverse complement strand
CATTGAGCCGCCACTTCCTGCTTGATGCCCGTAAAATAGCCCGCCGCGGCGAGAAAACGCCATGTCAGGATGCTGACCACAGCGAGGACCAGTCCAAGACCAATCAACAGGCGACGCAAAAGAGGGCTCATGGAGAGATTCCTTGGGCGAAAAAGTAGAAGCTGAATTTTGGTTGATCAGTGTAGCGCAATACTGGCCGGTTCGGACCCTAGAATATCGCCCGTGAACTGAAGCCGCGCCAGACGCGAATAGAGACCGCCCTGACGCATCAATTCGTCATGCGTACCGCTGGCGATGATCGTTCCTTCGTCCATGACGATAATCCGGTCTGCCTTGAGCACGGTGGCAAGGCGATGGGCGATGACCAGCGTCGTGCGGCCTTCCATGAGGCCTTCGAGCGCGGCCTGAACCATCTTTTCGCTTTCGGCATCGAGCGCGCTGGTCGCTTCATCGAGCAGGAGCACAGGCGCGTCGCGCAGGATGGCGCGGGCGATAGCGATACGCTGGCGCTGGCCGCCGGAGAGCGTCACACCGCGCTCGCCGACCTGCGCGTCATATCCATCCGGCAGGCTCGCGATGAAATCGTCGATGCGTGCAGCCTTGGCAGCAGCACGCACATCCTCATCGCTTGCGTCGGGACGGCCATAGCGGATGTTCTCGCCGATGCTCATGCCAAAGACGACCGTTTCCTGCGGCACGACGGCAAGACGCCCGCGCACGTCGACGGGATCGGCCTGAGCAACATCCACGCCGTCGAGCGTGACGTGGCCGGACTGCGGATCATAGAAACGCAGAAGAAGCTGGAAGACCGTGCTCTTGCCTGCGCCCGAGGGACCGACGATGGCCACCGTCTCGCCCGGCGCAACACGCAGCGAGAAGCCTTCGAGTGCCGAGGCATCGGGGCGCGTGGGGTAGGAGAAATGCACATCTTCAAAGGCGATGGCGCCGCGGGCGGGCACCGGCAGGGCCACAGGACGCGCAGGGGCAGCAATGGCAGGCACGGTAGTAACGAGTTCGATCAGACGTTCGGTCGCGCCGGCCGCCATCTGCACATCACCCCAGACTTCGGATAGCGAGGCAAAGGAACTGGCGGAGAAGAGCGCATAGAGAATGAACTGGGCGAGCAAACCACCCGTCATTTGACCGGCGATGACATCCCTCATACCAAACCAGAGAACGCCGACGACGCTCGACATACCGAGGAAGAAGATCAGCGCAGTCAGAATGGCGCGCGCGGTAATGCGAGCACGCGATGTCTCGAAGGAACGCTCGACGGTTTCATGGAAGCGCTTGCGATCAAGCTCTTCATGCGTGAAGGCCTGCACGGTCTGGATCGCGTTAAGGCTTTCAGTGCCGTAAGCGGAAGTATCGGCAAGGCGGTCCTGAGAAGCGCGCGACAGGCGACGCACCCAGCGTCCGAAGATAATGAGCGGCAGAACGATCATCGGGATCGCCAGCAGGACGAGACCTGAGAGATGCGCGCTCGTATAAACCATCATCGAGGTCGCGCCGATGAAGAGAAAGACATTGCGGAGCGCGATGGAGGCCGACGAGCCGACGACCGTCTTGATGAGCGTCGTGTCGGCGGTCAGGCGCGAAAGAACTTCGCCGGTGCGCGTGATTTCGAAAAAGGCGGGCGAGAGCTTCAGCACATGGGCGTAAACCTCCTGCCGCAGATCCGCGACGACGCGCTCGCCGAGCCAGCTGACAAAATAGAAGCGCGAAGCGGATGCAAGCCCCAGCATGGCGGCGACCGCAATGAGCGCGAGGAAATACTGGTCAACGAAGTGACCTGTGCTGTTGATATTTTCAGCCCGCATCATGTCGACGAGACGACCACCGGCGAGCGGAAAGGCCAGCGTCGCCAGCGTCGCCATGACGAGCGAGACAAATGCCGCGACGACCATGATCTTGTAGCGGCCCAAATAGGGCGCGAGCTTGAGGATCGGTCCGACCGCCTTGGAGCGCTTCCGGCGCTGGGCCTCTGCTTCGATGGCTTCGACGACAGTATTCGATGCTTCGCTCATGAGGACCGGCTCTCTTTATAGGAGACTTTGAGGGTGGACCCTGGAGGCGCGCTTATTCCCGCCCCTCTCGTCTGTGGCCCCTCTATATCAATGGGCGCCGCAAGCTACCAATTTAGCCATCTTATGGCCCTGCGGCATGGCCGCGCAAAGCCTCACTTTAACATTACGATTTGTTCACAAGGACTTAGGGGCCTTTGGCAATGCTGCAAGGGCCCGGTTGCCTTCGTGGCTTGCAAAGCCCTATCCGACTCGCTATAAGCCCCCATTCGGCGGCGCGCCCTGTTGGCTGCGCTCCTTTTTCCGCGCGCATCTGAGAAGTTAGAGCTATGAAGAAAGACACGCATCCCGACTACCACATGATCTCCGTGACCATGACGGATGGGACCACCTTCCAGACGCGTTCGACCTATGGCGCGGAAGGCGACACGCTGGTTCTGGACATCGATCCGACCACACACCCGGCCTGGACGGGCGGTGGCACACAGATCCTTGACCGTGGTGGCCGCGTCAGCCGCTTCAACAAGAAATTCGGCAACCTCGGCAAGGTCGGTTAATTTCCGCGACGCTGTCGGCTTTACAAAAGCCAGCCTGAGAACAAGAAAAGCCCCGGCATAGACCGGGGCTTTTTGTATCTGCGCCTTTTGGGGTACTTGGGCGGCAGAGGTGCATGGCGAGTGAGGCTCATGAGCGAGATCACTATGGGGCCGGCTCGTCTCAGCGAGAGGACAGTTTAGTGACGTGTCAGTGTCTCCTGGAAGAAGGCTTCGACACGGTTGAACTGTTCGGCCAGAGGATGGGCCTGATGAATACGCGGCGCCTCGCCGCGCATTTCATTGTCCAGACGCGAAACGCGCTCATAGAGGCGTTCTGACTGGCTGATCAGCTCCAGCATACGGGTGGGTAGAGCGGCAGAACCGACAAGACGGGCCGTTTTGGCGATTTCCTTCGCCGAGAGGCGGTATTTCTCCGAGCGCG
>JAJXZC010000227.1 GCA_021780275.1 Pseudomonadota bacterium | reverse complement strand
TCAATGTCGTCCCGGCACTCGTTGCCGGGACCCACGGCGACCGGGTCAGATCGCCCGCGTCGCTTCCTTGAGCCACGCATGCGATCGTCTTGATCCCCGGCTCCAAATTTGCCAAGGCATCCGAACTCGGCATCGAGGTCATCACGGAAGACGAATGGATGGAGATGGCGGGCGGGTAGGGGCGTGGGTCCCGGGAACAAGTCCCGGCACGACACTGCATTTGATTTGATGCTTTTCATCCACTTCAATGTCGTTCCGGCACTCGTCGCCGGGACCCATGGCGACGGGGTCAAACCGCCCGCGTTGCCTCTTTCAGCCACGCAACCGTCGCCTCGTCGAGCCCCGGCGTCAGCGCCTCGCGCACGCGGGCGTGATAGGCGTTGAGCCAGTCGGCTTCTTCTTGCGTGAGCAGCGAACGTTCGACGCAATTGAGATCGATGGGCGCCAGCGTCAGCGTTTCGAAGCCGAGCATCGGGCGTTCGCCGCCTTCGATCATCGAGGGCGGCGTCACGACGAGCAGGTTCTCGATGCGGATGCCATAGGCGCCGGTCTTGTAATAGCCGGGTTCGTTGGAAACGATCATGCCGGGTTTCAGCGCCACGGTGCCCATTTTTGAAATGCGCTGCGGGCCTTCATGGACGGAAAGATAGGCGCCGACGCCGTGACCGGTGCCATGGTCGTAGTCGAGGCCTGCCTTCCAGAGCGCGATGCGCGCGAAGGCGTCGAGCTGCGCGCCGGACGTGCCGACCGGGAAGCGCGCCGTCGCGATGGCAATGTGACCTTTCAGGACGCGGGTGAAGCGGTCGCGCTGTTCGGGCGAAGCCTCGCCGATGGCGACAGTGCGTGTCACATCGGTCGTGCCGTCGAGATATTGCCCGCCTGAATCGAGCAGGAATAGATCGCCACGCTGGAGCGGCAGGTTCGTCGCGGTGGTCACTCGGTAATGGACGATGGCGCCATTGGCGCCCGCGCCGGAAATCGTATCGAAACTCAGGTCGCGCAGCTCGTTCGTCTCCGCGCGGAAAGCTTCGAGCTTCTTTGCCGCGGCTATCTCATCGACGCCGCCCTTCGGCGCTTCCGTCCCCACCCAGGCGAGAAACTTCGTCAGCGCCCGCCCGTCGCGCAGATGCGCCGCGCGCGTGCCCTTGATCTCCGCGTCGTTCTTGCAGGCTTTCGGTAGCTCGCAAGGATCGGTCCCGCGCTTCACTTCCGCGCCGGCTTCAACGAGACGATCGTAAATCGCGCTGGCGCAGGTCGCCGGATCGATAAGAACGGTCGCCTTGCGCTGCCCGAGCTCGTCAAGCGCGGCAGCGAGCTTGCCACGCGGATGGATCGTGGCGATGGGCTTCAGATGCGCGCGCGCTTCCGGCCCGACCTTGCGCTCGTCGATGAAGAGATCGGCGCGGTCGTCTTCGTAAAGGATCGCAAAGGAGAGCGGCAGCGGCGTATGCGGTACGTCGCTTCCCCGGATGTTGAAAACCCATGCGACCGAGTCCGGCATGGTGAGGACCACGGCGCTCACGTCGTCGTTCATCAGGGCATTGGCGAGCCGCTTGATCTTGTCCGCGGCGGGCTCGCCTGCGAATTCGAGCGGATAGGGCTCGACCGGCGCGGCCGGCGCGTCGGGCCGGTCGGCCCAGACCGCGTCGAGCGGATTGTCCTCCACCGCGACAAGCGTTGCGCCCGCCTTTTCCACGGCAGCCTTCAGCCGCGCCACCGCGTCGACCGTGTGGAGCCACGGGTCGTAACCGAGCTTCGCGTCCTTGACGAGGTTCTGCTCGATCCAGCGAACCGGCGGCTCCTCGATCAGGTGCTTCGGCTCGAAGGTCGCCACGTCCACCTGGTCGCGAACCTGCAGCGTGTAGCGCCCGTCGACGAAAATGGCCGCCTTGTCGAGAAGCAGGATGGCCATCCCCGCCGAGCCGGAAAAGCCCGTGAGCCAGCGCAGGCGTTCCGCATTGGCGGGCACATATTCGCCCTGATGCTCATCGGCGCGGGGAATGAGGAAACCGTCGAGGCCGCGACGACGCAGCTCCTCGCGGAGGCGCCTCGCGCGTTCTGTGCCGAGCGACGGGTCGGCGATGTCGTCGAAGATCTGGAACATGGAATGAATGTAGGGGCGGGGAGGGAAGTGGGCAACAGGCCCTTACCCCTGAATCCTCAGCGTCACCCAATCGCCCCTGGGCTTGCGGGCGCGAAGAAAAAGCCCCTGCATCCTGAGCGCGCTTGTCACCATGGTCTCCTGCGTCTGCAGGATGCCAGAGAGGATGAGCGTGCCGCCCGGCTTCAGATGGGCCCGGAAGGCGGGCGCGAGGGAGACGAGAGGGCGGGCGAGGATGTTCGCGACAATGAGGTCGTAGGGTGCGCGGGCATGGAGGGCGGGATGGCCAAAGCCCTTGGCCGTCACTGCGGAGACGAAGGGCGCGACGCCATTTTTGCCGGCATTGCCCTTCGTGACGCGCACGGCGACCGGGTCGATATCCGAGGCAAGCACGTTGCAGCGCGCGATCTTGGCAATGGCGATGGCAAGGACGCCTGTGCCCGTGCCGATGTCGAGCGCGTTGAGGCGACGGCCCGGCTGCACGACCTCCGAAATGAATTCGAGGCAGCCTGTCGTCGTTTCGTGATGGCCGGTGCCGAAAGCCTGACCCGCATCCACGAGAAGCCGAATGACGCCGGCGGGCACCTTGTCTGCATCGTGGCTGCCATAGATGAAGAAGCGGCCCGCGCGCACGGGATCGAGCCCTTCGAGCGACTTCGTCACCCAGTCGATTTCCTGGATAGGTTCGACGGCGAATTCTTCGGCCTTTGCTCCCGTTTCGTCCTCGATGGGCGCGACGAGCGCACGCAGCGCGTCCGCATCGGGCTCAACTTCATAAAGCGCTTCGACGCGCCAGAAGCCATGCGCCTCGACTTCGTTCCAGTCGGATGCCGTTTTGACGAGCGGTCCCTCGCCGGGATGCGCCTCGCTGGTCGAAACCGCGAGCGCTTCAGGCGAGAAGGCGCTTTCCAGCGCTTCCGAGAAAATTTCCGCAACAGAATAAGGAACGACGAAGGAGGCTTTCCAGATCGGCATTTCGTTCAGACACGCTCCAGAAAACTGTCGATAACCTTCTTGCGTCCGGCCTTGTCGAAATCGACGGTCAGCTTGTTGCCGTCGATGGCCGTCACTTCGCCATAGCCGAATTTCTGGTGGAAGACACGCTCACCATGGCGGTAGCTCGCCGCTGCAGGATCGCTCGTCGCCACGAGTTCGGCGCTGACTTCGAGATTGGGCGGGCGCACTTTCGACGTCGTGCGCGTCATGGTTTGCGCGCGCTTCCAGCCAGGGCTCGAATAGTCGCTGCCCGAGGCGAAGTCCTGCGAGAAGCGGCTCGGCGCGTAGTTCTGGAAGCTCGATGCGCCCATGGCGCTTTCGGCGACTTCTACATGCTCTTTCGGAATTTCGTCGATGAAGCGCGAGGGGACCGCGCTCTGCCACAGCGCATGGATGCGGCGGTTGGCGGCAAAGGAGATATAGGAATGCTTCCGCGCCCGCGTGATGCCGACATAGGCGAGACGGCGCTCTTCCTCGAGCCCCGCGACGCCGCTCTGATCGAGTGAGCGCTGATGCGGGAAAAGGCCTTCCTCCCAGCCGGGCAGGAACACGACGTCGAACTCCAGGCCCTTGGCGCTGTGCAGCGTCATCAGGTTCACCTTGTCGCCGCTATCCTGCGACTCGATTTCCATGACGAGCGAGATGTGCTCGAGATAGCCCTGAAGGTCGTCGAAATGCTCCATGGAGCGGACGAGTTCCTTGAGGTTTTCGAGCTTGCCCGGCGCCTCGGCGGATTTGTCGTTCTGCCACATCTCGGTGTAGCCGGACTCGTCGAGAATGATCTCGGCAAGTTCCGTATGCGGCATGCCGGGCATCAGTGCGCGCCAGCGCTCGGCCATCTCGACGAAGCCTGCGAGCGCGCGGCGCGGTGCGGGCTTCAGTTCTTCCGTGGTGATGATCTCCCGCGCGGCGCGCATCAGAGAGACACCGCGCGCATTGGCAAGCTGATGGATCGTTTGCAGCGCGACATCGCCAAGCCCGCGCTTCGGCTTGTTGACGATGCGCTCGAAGGCGAGATTGTCGTCCGGCTGCGCGACGAGGCGCAGATAGGCATTGGCGTCGCGGATTTCGGCGCGCTCATAGAAGCGCGGGCCGCCGACGACGCGATAGGGAATGCCGAGATTGATGAAGCGGTCTTCGAATTCGCGCATCTGGAAGGAGGCGCGAACGAGGATCGCCATTTCGTGAAGCATATGCCCCTTGCGCTGTAGGCTCTCGATTTCCTCGGCGATGTTGCGCGCTTCTTCCTCGCCGTCCCAATAGCTGGAAATGCGAACTTTCTCGCCCTCGTTCTCCTCGGTCCAGAGCGTCTTGCCCAGACGCGCTTCATTCGCGGCGATGAGGCCGGAGGCGGCGCCGAGAATATGCGGCGTCGAGCGGTAGTTGCGTTCGAGGCGCACGACCTTCGCGCCCGGAAAGTCCTTCTCGAAGCGCAGGATGTTGTCCACTTCCGCGCCGCGCCAGCCATAGATCGACTGGTCGTCGTCGCCGACGCAGCAGATATTCCTGCTCTTCTGCGCGAGGAGGCGGAGCCAGAGATATTGCGCGACGTTCGTATCCTGATACTCGTCGACGAGCATGTATTTGAAGCGGTCCTGATACTCGGCAAGCACTTCCGGATGTTCCTGGAAGATGCGGAGCGTTTCGAGCAGCAGGTCGCCGAAGTCGACTGCGTTCAGAACCTTCAACCGAAGCTGATAGGCCTGATAAAGCTCCGCACCCTTTCCATTGGCGAAGGCCTGCGCTTCGCCTGCGGGCACCTTGCCCGGCGTCAGTCCGCGGTTCTTCCAGCCGTCGATATAGGTCGCGAGCTGGCGTGCGGGCCAGCGCTTCTCGTCGATATTGGCGGCCTGGATGATCTGCTTCATCAGCCGAACCTGATCGTCGGCGTCGAGAATGGTGAAGTCGGAGCGAAGGCCCGCAAGCTCCGCATGGCGGCGCAGCATCTTCGCGCCAATCGCATGGAAGGTGCCCAGCCACTGCATGCCCTCGACCACGCCCCCAATGAGCCGTCCGATGCGTTCCTTCATTTCGCGCGCGGCTTTGTTGGTGAAGGTCACGGCAAGGATCTGGCTGGGATAGGCGCGGCGCGTGGCGAGCAGATGTGCAAGCCGCGTCGTCAGGACGCGGGTCTTGCCGGTACCAGCGCCCGCGAGGACCAGGACAGGTCCGTCCAGCGCCTCGACCGCTTCGCGCTGTTCCGCATTGAGACCGTCGAGATAGGGCGCGCGCATGGACGCCACGGCCGCTGCGCTGGTCGAGCGAGCAGTTGTCTCTTCGGGAATAGCCCCAAGGTCGAAGGGGTCGCTCGTCATGCAGGGTCCGGCTGGAAATCAGGGTTCAGATGCGGGCGACTATAGCACGAGGCTGTGGGCCGATTCGGTGCTGCTTTTGCGCCAATGACGGCTTGGTTTCGTGCCGTGCGCCCGCTACATAGAGGGCCGGGGGTCACCCCGCAAGCCTGTCGGAGCTCTCTTTCCATGGCCTTTTCAAGCAATTCCCGCCGCGCGCGTCTTCTCTACGTCCATTCGGGGCGCTGGCGGCAGCGGCTCTTCTTCGTTGCAGGCGGGCTCGCGGTCGGTGCCGTGGCCGTCGCTCTGGCACTTCTCTCGGACCGGGCACAGCTCGAGTTCCAACGTTTTCGGGAGCTTGCGCCTTGGGGACCGCTGATCCTCACGCCGCTGGGCTTTGGCATCACCGTCTATCTCACCAATCGCTTCTTTCCCAATTCGGGCGGTAGCGGCATCCCTCAGGCGATTGCGGCCCGCGCGCTCGCCGAGACATCGGAGCGCAGCAAGCTCGTCTCGATCCGCATCGCAGTCGGCAAGGTTCTTCTGACGCTGACGGGCCTCCTCGTGGGCGCCTCGACGGGCCGCGAGGGGCCTACGGTACAGGTCGGTGCTTCGCTGATGTTCGCGCTCGGCCTCTACTCGCGCCGCCAGCAGAAGGGACTCATCCTCGCGGGTTCCGCGGCGGGGGTCGCCGCCGCCTTCAACACACCGCTCGCGGGCATCGTCTTCGCCATCGAGGAGATGAGCCGGAGTTTCGAGGTCCGCACCAGCGGCCTCATCCTCGGTACGATCATCGCGGCCGGTATCACGTCGATGGCGTTTCTCGGCAATTACACCTATTTCGGCTCGACCGGCGACATCCTGCTTGGCTGGCAGGACTGGCTCGTCGTGCCGGTCTGCGGCATCGTCGGCGGCCTCGCGGGCGGCTTATTCGCGCGAATCCTTGTCATGTTCGGCGACGGGCTGTCAGGACGCGCGGGCTCATGGATCAAGGCGAACAAGGTTGCTTTCGCCTGCCTCTGCGGCTTGGCGGTGGCGCTCTGCGGACTTCTCTCTGGCGGCGCGATCCATGGTACCGGCTATGAGCAGGCGAAAGCCGCACTTCACGGTGAGGAAACGCTCTCGACTATCTACGCGCCGCTGAAGCTTGTTGCCACAGCGCTGTCGTCCATCTGCGGGCTGCCGGGCGGCATATTCTCGCCATCGCTGTCGGTGGGTGCGGGCATTGGCGCTGACATTGCGCGCTTCTTCCCTGCGACGCCGATCGGCGCCGTCGTGTTGCTCGGCATGGTTGGTTATTTCACGGGCGTTGTGCAGGCGCCGATCACGGCCTTTGTCATCGTCGCCGAAATGACCGGCAGCCACGAACTTCTCGTGCCGCTGATGCTGACGGCGCTGATCGCGCAAGGCACCTCGCGTCTCGTATGTAAGGAGGGCGTCTATCACGCGCTCTCGAAGAACTTCATGCCGGAGATGCCGGCAAAGCCGCGTGAGGCCGAGCTGCCGCTTACGACGCCTTCCGTCTGATGCCGATAATGCGGCCGGCCTGCTCGGGCCGGGGAAGCGTGCGATGTGCTTCCATGAGCGTCGCGATCTTCTCCTGCTGCGCTTGGGGAAAGGGCGCCACGCGCCGTGTCTTCATGTCAACGTGAACGCACATCTGTTCGGATGTCGCGGCGAGGTATCCTTTTTTGGCGTGATACATGTGGCCGAAGACATGAATGCGCTTCGCGTCCCAGTCGAGCAATTGATAGGTGATGCGGACCGGATCGTCCTTCAGAAGTTCGTCGAGATAGCAGACATGCACCTCGGCGGTGAAGGATGAGCCCGCGCCTGACTGCGTATAGTCCCAGCCGATGCCGAGTTCGGTGAAGAGCTTGTCCAGCGATTCATCGAAGAGCAGATGGTAATAGGCCATGTTCATATGGCCGTTGAGATCGACCCATTGGGCCTCCACCTTGCGCAAGGGGCATTCGACGGGAGCATTGAGAGTCACAGGTTCCTCCGGATATCCATTTTCTGGTCTTCACCGCCATGTGCCGCATAAAGTGGGACATGGCGTGCACTGGATTGTTCGCTTCGACGCGAGAGGATAGCCTTCCAGGCGGAGGAACACATGGCCGAAATTGCTGCAGTTCTGAACGATGATGAAAAGGCGCAGGCCATCGCCGATCTGCGCGCGCTGCTGGGCGAGCGGCTCACGACCTCTCTCCCCATCCGCGAGGCGCATGGCCGTGACGAGAGCTGGCATCCCGTCGCGCCGCCCGATGCCGTCGCCTTCGCCACATCGACGGAGGAAGTCTCCGCCATCGTGAGGATATGTGCGCGGCACCGCTTGCCGGTCATCGCTTTTGGAACGGGCACTTCGCTCGAAGGCCATATCTCCGCGCCGCATGGCGGGCTCTCGCTCGATCTTTCGCGGATGAACCGTATCCTCGAAGTGAATGCGGCCGATCTCGACGTGCATCTCGAAGCGGGCGTGACGCGCAAGACATTGAACGCTTATCTGCGTGACATGGGGCTTTTCTTCCCCATCGACCCCGGTGCCGATGCGAGTCTCGGCGGCATGGCGGCGACGCGGGCTTCAGGTACCAATGCCGTGCGCTACGGCACCATGCGCGAAAACGTGCTGAACCTCACCGCCGTCATGGCTGACGGAAGCGTCGTGTATACCGCGCGGCGCGCGCGGAAATCGGCGGCCGGATACGATCTCACGCGCCTTCTCGTCGGCTCCGAAGGTACGCTCGGCATCATCACCGAATTGACCTTGAAGCTCTACGGCATCCCCGAGGCCATAGCCTCCGGCGTCGTGTCCTTCCCGAACTTCGAAGGCGCTATCGACGCCGTGATCGAGACGATTCAGTCTGGCCTGCCGATCGCGCGGATCGAGTTCCTCGACGAGGTGCAGGTCGAAGCCTGCAATCGCTATTCGAAACTGTCGTTGCCTGTGACGCCGCTGCTTCTCGTCGAGTTTCACGGGAGCGAAGCTTCCGTCGCCGAACAAGCTGAGCGCTTCGGCGCCATTGCCGCGGAACATGGTGGCGGCGCCTTCGAATGGGCCGTGAAGGCAGAGGAGCGCACGACGCTCTGGGAGGCGCGGCACAACTCGCTTTACGCCGCGCTCGCGCTTCAGCCGGGCAAGAAGGGGCTCATCAGCGATGTCTGCGTGCCGATTTCCCGACTGGCGGAAGCGATTGCCGGTACGAAAGAGGATTTGAAATCATCGCCGCTCATTGCGCCCATCGTCGGACATGTCGGGGACGGGAATTTCCACCTCATCATGCTGGTCGACCCAGACAATGCCGCGGAAGTTGCCGAGGCGCAGCGCATTCACGACCGCATGGTGATGCGCGCTCTCTCGCTTGACGGCACCTGCACCGGAGAACACGGGATCGGCGAGGGTAAGGTGAAGTTCCTCGAAGCGGAGCACGGGCAGGGTATTGCCGTCATGCGCGCAATCAAGCAGTCCCTCGATCCGCTGAATATTCTCAATCCGGGCAAGATGCTGCCGGTTTGAACGGGCCTATTTTGAGAGGCCGACGACAATGTTGACGGCGAGCGCGATCAGGACCGTATTGTAAAAGAACGACAGCATTCCGTGGCCGAGCGTCATGCGCCGCATGCGCGTCGATGTGACCTGCGTGTCCGATGTCTGCGCCGTCATGCCGACGACGAAGGAATGATAGATGAACTCCCAATAGGTGGGTTCTGCCGTGCCCGGAAAGTCGAGCCCGCCCGTGTCCTTGTGTCCTTCGCCGGGCAGCGCGTCGTGGTAATAGATCTGTATGTAATGCGCGGCCATGACGACGTGCAGCGTCAGCCAGCCAAGCAAAACGCCGATCAGGGCGAGGATGATGTGGAGCGCAGAGGGTGGCGTGGCGGCATTCAGGATCACGAATATGTTGCCGACGCTCAGCACGATCGCAGCCACGGTGATGACCATGATGATGCCGATGCCTTCATCTTCGTAATTGGCGCGGCGACGCAGATGCTCGGGCATCAGCGGGATCATGTTGATGAACATCAGCAGAAGATAGAGCGCATAGGCGCCGTCTGCCGCGATGGAAATGTGGAGCGGGCGGGGAAACGCGTCGCCTGCGAGCCTCCAGATCGCGACCCCGACGAGGAGCGAAATATAGAATCGTATGTGATGACCGATATGCGCTATGACGCGGTTCTGCATCGCCAGTCTCCCCATTTCCCGGTCGCCATCCTACCCAACTCGGCCCCTTGTGTCGTGGCTCAGTCGAGCGTCCGGCGATAGCGGTTCATCGCGACGACGGTCGCCGCGAAAAAGAAAAGGATGATTGCGCCGGTATCCGCCTGAATGTCGGTGGCGCCGTTTCCTTTGAGCAGGATGCCGCGAATGATCCGCAGGAAATGCGTGAGCGGAAGTATCTCGCCGAGCCATTGCGCCCAGACCGGCATGCCGCGAAACGGAAACATGAACCCTGAAAGGAGGATGGATGGGAGGAAGAAGAAGACCGCCATCTGCACCGCCTGAAGCTGGTTTCGCGCGAGCGTTGAGAAGGTGAAGCCGACGGCGAGGTTGGCGGCGACAAAAATCAGCAGAACGACCGAAAGAAGAACGAGGCTTCCGACCATCGGCACATCGAAGAGGAAGCGCGCGGCGAGGAGCACGAGCGCCGTCTGGATGTAGCCGATCATGATATAGGGGATGATCTTTCCCATCATGACTTCAAGCGGGCGGGCCGGCATGGTGAGCAGATTCTCCATCGTGCCGCGTTCGATTTCGCGCGTCATGGCAAGCGCCGTGAACATCACCATGGTCATGGTGAGAATGACGCCGATGATGCCGGGTACGATGTTGTATTGCGTGTGGTTCTCGGAATTGTAGCGACGGTGGACCACCAGCGAGAAGGGAGCCTCTCCCTGGCGGAGCTTGGCTACCGGTCCGACGAGATCGCGGTCGAGAACGCTGCCGGCCAGCAGATTGATGGCGGAAATGGCGTTACCCGTCGCGGCGGGATCGGTCGCGTCGGCGTCGACGAGGATCTGTGGATGCTCGCTGCGCAGGAGGTCGCGTGAAAAGTTCGCTGGAATCTCGATGACGAATTGCGCGTCGCCCTGCGCGAGCAGCGCATCGGCTTCCTCGCGCGTTTCCGGATGCGCCGTGATTTCGAAATAGTCGCTGTTTTCAAGCGCGATCAGGAAGCTGCGCGTGAAAACGGAATGATCCTGCGCGTAAACGGCGGTCGCAAGATGCTTGGGGTCTGCATTGATTGCATAGCCGAAAAGAATGAGCTGCATGATCGGCACGCCCAGCATCATCGCGAAGGTGAGCCTGTCGCGCCGCATCTGGATGAACTCCTTGGCGATGAGCGCTGTGAGGCGGTGGAAGTTGAAGCGGTCGCCCATCATGTGAAATTGTCCGGTGCCTGCTTCATCATGAGGATGAAGACGTCTTCAAGCGTTGGCTCATCGCGCCGCCAGGAGAGTTCGGCCTCGCCGCGCCAGGGCGCGATGGCGCTTTCGAGGCTTGCGGGATCGAGCCCGCTCACATGCAGCGTCGCGCCGAAGGGCGCCACCATATCGACACCTTGCTTGCCGGATAGCTCGCGGGCGAGCTGGCCGATGCGCCTTTGCGAGGGGCCGGAGACCGTCCATGTCGCAAGGCCCGATTGCGCGATCACTTCTTCCGCCGTGCCGCGTGCGAGCAGGCGCCCATAGGCGAGGTAGCAGATCTTGTGGCAGCGCTCGGCCTCGTCCATGTAATGCGTGCTGACGAGAACCGTGAGGCCGCCTGCGGCGAGTTCGTGAATCTCGTCCCAGAATTCGCGCCGCGCCTTCGGATCGACGCCTGCCGTCGGCTCGTCGAGCAGCAGGAGCTTCGGCTGGTGCATGATGCAGGAGGCGAGGGCGAGGCGCTGTTTCCAGCCGCCGGAAAGACTGCCCGCGAGCTGATCGGCGCGACCTTTGAGGTTGAGTTTCTCGATCGTCGCGTCGACGGCCTCGCGCCGGCTCGGCAATTCATAGATGCGGGCGACGAAGTCGAGATTCTCGCGGATGCTCAGATCTTCATAGAGGCTGAAGCGCTGCGTCATATAGCCCGTTTCGAGCTTGATGCGTGGACTCTCGGTCAGGATGTCGTAGCCGAGGCAGGTGCCGTGTCCGGCATCGGGCGTGAGCAGGCCGCAGAGCATACGGATCGTGGTTGTTTTGCCGCTGCCATTGGGGCCGAGAAAGCCATAGATCTCGCCTTTCGCGACCTGCATGTCGACATTGTCGACGACTTTGCGGCCACCGAAGCTCTTGGTGAGTCCTTCGACGTCGATGACGAGTTCTCCGTCGAATGGTGCGGCGCTCATCGGCTTACTCCGCCCCTTGCAGCGTCACGCGCACAGGCTGGCCGGGATGGAAGGCTTCCGGCTTCGTGTCCGGCCAGGCC
>JAJXZC010000189.1 GCA_021780275.1 Pseudomonadota bacterium | reverse complement strand
GGAAGGATACTACTACAAGCCGAGAATCGACCTCGAACTGCTGGAGCGGCACAACGACGGGCTGATCGTCCTATCCGGCTGCATGTCGGGGATGGTAGCGGCTCCGCTGCTCAAGAACGACTATGCAAAATCCAAAGCCGCCGCGAAGACGTTCGTCGATATTTTCGGCGACCGCTTCTATATCGAGGTCATGCGTCACGGCATGCCCGAGGAGGAGGTTCTGAACGAAGGGCTGCTGCGGGTAGCACGCGAGTTGAACGTCCCGATCGTCGCGACCAACGATTCTCATTATCTGGACCGTAAGGACGCGCCCGCGCACGACGTTCTGCTCTGCATCGGGACCGGCAAGACCGTCTCTGATACGAACCGCATGAAATTCTACTCGGACCAGTTTTACGTGAAATCCGCCGACGAAATGTACGAGCTTTGGAGCGATCTTCCGGAGGCTTGCGAAAACACGGTCAAGATCGCCGAACGAATCGACGTCAAGATCCCGGAGAAGATCTTTCATCTGCCGGCGTATCCGGTGCCGAAGACGGTCCCCTCGCGGGAGACCACCGCCGAGCAGTACCTGCGGGAGATCTGCGAGCGTGGCCTCCTCGATCGTTACGGCGAGGAGCGCGTCTCTTCCGACGGGGCGCTTCGCGAGCGTTTGGATTACGAGCTCGGCGTCATCAACAAGATGGGCTTTGCGTCGTATTTTTTGATCGTTTGGGATTTCATCAAGTATGCGAAAGACCACGATATACCGGTCGGACCCGGGCGCGGCTCGGCGGTTGGGTCGCTCGTGGCCTACGTGCTGAGGATCACCGATCTGGACCCAATAAAATTCAACCTCATCTTCGAGCGCTTCCTCAACCCGGACCGGATCTCGATGCCCGATATCGACACGGACTTCTGCGTCGAGCGACGCGACGAAGTCATCGAGTACGTCACGCAGAAGTACGGCAAGGAACGGGTGGCCCAGATCGTGACGTTCGGAACGATGGCGGCGCGCGCGGCGATTCGTGATGCCGGGCGAGCGCTCGGCGTGCCGCTGGCCGACGTCGACCGCGTTGCCAAGATGATTCCCTCGGGGCCCGGGGGGCTCTCGATAGGCGCGGCGCTCGAACAGCTTCCCGAACTCAAGATTCTCTGCGCCGGATCCCCGGAGATTCGCAAGCTCGTGGATACCGCCATGGCGATCGAGGGGCTGGCGCGCAACGCCGGTACGCATGCCGCCGGCGTCGTCATATCGGCCGGACCGCTGCTCGAGTATGCCCCCCTGGCCAAGAGCGATACGGGCGTGAACACGCAGTACGACATGGAGTGGGTAGAACGCATCGGCTTGCTCAAGATGGATTTCTTGGGGCTGCGCAATCTCACCGTTATGAAGAACGCAGTCGACGAGATTCGGCGCACGACCGACCCGCATTTCGATCTTTCGCGCATCTCGGACAGCGACGCTCGTACCTTCGAGATGCTCGGCCGCGGCGAGACTATGGGCGTCTTTCAGCTGGAATCCGAGGGCATGAAACGCGTTTGCGGCGATCTCAAACCAACCAGTTTCAGCGACATCATCGCACTGGTGGCCCTCTACCGCCCGGGGCCGATGGATTGGATACCGCAGTACGTCGCGATCAAACACGGTCGCCAAGAGCCGACGTACCTCCATCCGAAGCTCGAGCCGATCTTGGCCGAGACCTACTCGATAGCGTGCTATCAGGAACAGGTCATGCAGATCGCGCGCGATATCGCGGGCTTCACGATGGGCCAGGCCGACGAGCTGCGTAAGGTCATGGGGAAGAAGCAGAAGGAAAAGATTCCGGCCTTTCGCAAAAGGTTCGTCACCGGAGCGGTCGCGCATAGCGGCATCGACGCGCGGCTTGCCGAGCAGATCTTTACCTTCATCGAACCTTTCGCCGGCTACGGTTTCAACAAATCGCACGCCGCGGCGTATGCGTGGATCGCTTATCAAACGGCCTTCCTGAAGGCCAATCATCCGTTGCCGTATTTCACCGCGTTGATGACCTCAGTGAGGGACCGAACGGAGAAGCTCGTCGAGTACATCGACGAGGCGAAGAAGCTCGGCATCGCGGTGCTGCCGCCCGACGTCAACGAATCGCTTACGAATTTTGCGGTAGTCGGTGAGGATATTCGCTTCGGGCTCGCTGCCGTGAAAGGCGTCGGCGAAGGGGCGGTGCGGGTCGTCTTGGAAGCGCGCGAGCGCGACGGAAGGTTTCACGATCTCTTCGATATTGCGAGGCGCGTCGACGGCAAACAGGTGAACCGGCGCGTCTTCGAGGCGCTGATCAAATGCGGCGCTCTAGATCGCCTGCCGGGGAACCGCGCGCAAAAACTTGCAGGGCTCGACGGCGCGCTCGAAGTAGCGGCGCGCGAATCGCGCGATGCCGAGGTCGGTCAGGCGTCGCTTTTCGGGGAGGCGCCCGCAGCAGGCGCAGGGCTGATTCCAAAGCTTCCCGACATAGCTGCGCCGGCGACGATGCAGACGCTCCAGTGGGAGAAGGAGACGCTCGGCATCTTCCTTTCGGGGCACCCGCTCGCGGATGTTACCGAGGCGCTTGCGCGTACCGGGGCGACGGCGGTGAAAGATCTCCGGACGCGAGAGGACGACGCGCCGGTCACCGTGGCCGGGATGGTAACTGCCGTGCGGCGGACGCTCACGAAAGCCGGGCAGCAGATATTGATTGCCACGCTGGAGGACACATCGGGCTGCGTTGATACCGTCGTGTTCGCGAAGGCGTACGCGCAGCTGCAGGCTCTGTTTGAAGTGGATCGCATCCTCGTCGTGAAAGGGCGGGTGCGCGTGCGCGAACGGCGAAACGCTCCTGCCGGCGACGAAGCGCCGCTCGAGATTTCGATCGTGGCGCAGGAGGCGCAAGGCAAGCGTCCCCGGTCGGTCAAATAAAGACCGGCATCGTGGAACTGGCCTCCGGCGCCTTCAAGGGGGCCGGATCGGCGGGGATGTACCCAGGCTGCCACATGGCTTCCGCGATCACTCCGGGAATCAG
>JAJXZC010000309.1 GCA_021780275.1 Pseudomonadota bacterium | reverse complement strand
CGTCATCGGTGCGAACGACGTGACCAACCCCTCGGCCAAGACCGATCCGAAGAGCCCCATCTTCGGCATGCCGGTCCTCGACGTGGAGAAGGCGCGCACGGTTCTCTTCGTGAAGCGCGGCATGGCTTCGGGTTATGCGGGTGTCGAGAACGAGCTCTTCTTCCGCGACAACACCATGATGCTCTTCGGCGATGCCAAGAAAATGGTCGAACAGATCATCAAGTCGCTCTGATCCGCAAAGACCGGGCTGAATGCGGGCGGCGCTTGGAACGAAGCGCCGCCCGTTTTCTTTGGCCCGCACTCATCCTGGAGGGGAAATGGACATCTATCATGGCTGGTGCGACCTGAAGCCCGGCGTCCGCGACATGACCTTTGTCGAGGCCTTCAAGCGTTACATGGAGCATCTGAAGCGCGACGGGAAGGTCGAGAGCTACCGGCTCACGCGCCGCAAGCTCGGGCTTGGGCCCGCTCATCTCGGCGAGTTTCATTTCATGATCGAGGTGAAGGATCTGGCGCAGCTCGACGCCGCATTCTCCTTCGTGGCGACGCGGGCCGCTCCCATCGAGGGCGAGCACCACAGCGTCAATTCGCTCGTCCAGAACGTCCAGTTCGCGCTCTACCGCGACTTTCCCGATACCGTGCGCAAGGAGGGCGAGGAGAGGTTCTGAAGGACCGGAACCTGCACAAACAAAAACGCCCCCGAAAATCGGGGGCGTCTTCATTTCGGTCGGAGCCGAAGAATTACATGGCGCGGGGCTTCGCAACGACGCCGCTCTCGCGCTGGGCGCGCTTGCGGGCCAGCTTGCGGGCGCGACGAATGGCTTCCGCCTTCTCGCGGGCGCGCTTTTCGGAGGGCTTCTCGTAGAAGTTCCGGAGCTTCATTTCGCGGAAAACGCCTTCACGCTGAAGCTTCTTCTTCAGGGCCTTCATGGCCTGGTCGACGTTGTTGTCGCGAACAAGTACCTGCACGGGCGAAAATCCTGTAGAATCAATGGGTTGGGCGAAACGGGGAATCTCCCCTCACGCGCGAGCCGCTTATCTAGCAAAGGTCGGGAGAATTGTCCACCCCGGCAGCGACGTCTCGGTGCGGGACGTCTCGGCGCAGGCTGGGCCGGTTGCCGGAAAAGCCGAACGCCATCATATTCCCACCATGGCCATATTGAAAATCGCCCGGATGGGGCATCCCGTTCTTTCCCGCGTTGCGGAGCCTGTGGCCGATCCCAGGGCGCCGGAAGTGCGTGCGCTGGTCGCCAGCATGGTGGAGACCATGATCGACGCCAACGGCGCCGGTCTCGCCGCGCCGCAGGTCTATGTGCCCCGGCGCGTCGTCATCTTCCAGGCGCCTCCCGAACGCATGCCCGAAGGTGTCGGCGAAGAAGAAGCTTTCGACCACACCGCCGCTCTTACCGTGCTCATCAATCCCGAGATCGAGATCCTTACGAGCGAAATACAGATGGGGTGGGAGGGCTGTCTCTCCGTGCCGGGGCTTCGCGGGCTCGTTCCGCGTTACGCCGACATCGTCTATCGCGGCTTCGGGCTCGACGGCCAGCCGATCGAGCGGCGGGCGAAAGGGTTTCACGCCCGCGTCGTTCAGCATGAATGCGATCACCTCGACGGGATTCTCTATCCGCAGCGGATGACCGATCTCCGCGACCTCATATTCGAATCCGAAGCGCGCCATCGTATGGAAGCCGAAGCCGCGCGGCAGAAGGAGAAGGCAAATGCCTGATCGTGCCCATGTGAAGAAAACCCGCCCCCGCGCCGATCATGTCGAGATCGCGCGTGAGAAGATCCTCGCCGCCGCTCTGCCCAATGTCGCCTTCGACGGCTGGACGACGCGGCTCATGAGCGACGCCGCGAAGGCGGCGGGCGTTGCCCACGGCGAGATGCGGCTGGCTTTTCCCGGCGACGTGGCCGATCTGGTCGATTACTTCCTTGCCGATGGCGACAGGCGCATGGAAGAGGCGCTGGCGGGGCGCAACCTCGCCGCGCTCAAGATCCGCGACAGGATCACGCTTGCCGTCCGCACACGTATCGAGGTCGATTTCATGCGACGCGAGGCGGTGCGCCGGGCGGTGACGCTTTTCTCGCTGCCCACCTCCGGCACGCGCGGGCCGCGCTCGCTCTACCGCACCGTCGATGCCATCTGGCGCGCCGTCGGCGACACCTCGGCGGATTTCAATTTCTATACGAAGCGCGCGACGCTCGCCGCGGTCTATTCAGCAGTGACGCTGCACTGGTTCGCCGATCATTCGGACGATTATGCCGACACATGGGCCTTTCTCGACCGGCGCATCGAGGATGTGATGCGCATCGAGAAAGTAAAGGCCAGTGTGAAAAAGGTTGCGAATGCGCTTCCCGATCCGATCGGCATCATCGGCCGTCTTCGCTACGGGCGCGGCTGAGAGCCGCAAGGCGTTCCATAGCCGATATCGATCCAGGTGACATCGGTCACGCCGGCGACGACGGTTGTGCGAGGCCTGTTGGCTTCGAAGGCCAGCGTATGCGCCGGTGTGTTCATGGCGATGACGCGCGGCTTGCCGCCTGCGGGTGGCCGCAGCGGCAGATAGAGGCTTTCGACCTGTCCGATGCGGCCGGTGGCGTAATTGTTCACATAGCGCATGTGAAGGCCGCAGGGGCGGACTGCGATTTCATGCAATGTGCGGCCCGCCTCGATGCGGCGTTCTGCGGGCAAGAGGTCGATCAGGTTGGAACCGGTCGGATTGTGTCCGAGCCGTTCGACCACTGCCGTTCCTGCAAGCCGGTAGGTCGCGACCAGAGGCTCATTCAGCTCGAAGAGAATGACTTCCGGCAACCAGCGGACAATTGCAGAGGGCGCGAAATCGCTGGCGTCGGGCATGCCGTCCCGAAGGGGCAGGCTCATCCAATAGTTGAAGAACTCGGCGATGGCGGTGGAATCGGTCTCCGGGCGGGCGGCAACGCGGCCCGGGGACGGTGCCTGCGAGGCAAAGAAGGAGTCGAGTTCAACTGTCGGTTTGGCGATCATCGTGGCCTCA
>JAJXZC010000216.1 GCA_021780275.1 Pseudomonadota bacterium | reverse complement strand
ACGATCTCGGCATCAACCTCAAGCCCGCCGCGCAGCTCGGCATGCGGACGATCAAGGTCGCGAATGCCGGTCAGGCGCTCGAGGAGCTCGAAAAGGCCGTAGGCTTTCCGGTTTCGTGAGAGACGGAACCGGCGGACATGAAAAGGCCGCACCCCGAAAGGTGCGGCCTTTTGATTGCGGTTGCGGGATGGAGGCTCAGGCGCCCTTCGCCACTTCCTGACGCACGGCCTCGCAGGTCTCCTTGTCGAGACCGATTTCCTGCGACAGGCGATGGATCATCGAGCTTTCGGTGTGCTTCAGCGTACCGTCGGCAAAGGCCACTTCCCACATCATGCGGACGACATCCTTGCGCTCATCGGCCGAGAAGGAGTCCTTCACCGTGCGCGTGAAGATCGTCTCGCCATAGGGAAGGCGCTGACGGTTCTCGGCGACCTCGACCAGGGTCTTGGCCTCTTCGGGATCGAGGTGAAAATGCTTGCTGACGATGCGCGTGATGGCCGCGCGCTCGTCGGCGGCGAAATCCTCGTCCCGGCGCGCCGCCTCGACCATCAGGGCCGCCGCGGCCAGCCGCTTGGCCTCGGATGATGGCGCCGGCGCGGCGGTCATCTTCTTCAAACGGCCGATAATCTTGTCCAACATTCCATTCGCCCCCGCTTCGGAGCCGCAAAGACGCAGCCCCCCCTTTATCGATGACCGGCAGTCTAGCGCGGCGAGGAGACCCTGTCCCCCCGCCGTTTTCGCCCGGACGCGACTTTTCGCCTCTTCCCGAACCGCCAGACCCGTTTCGGCAGCCGCCCCCCGTCAGTGCGCCATAATGCTCTTGCGATGCCTGACCGGCACCCGGCGCGGGAAGACGATGTCGAGCACCACGGCGAGCGCCGGCAGCACCGTGATCGCCATGATCATGTTGACCATGAACATGAAGGTCAGCAACAGCCCCATATCGGCCTGGAACTTGAGCGCGGAGAAGGCCCAGGTCGACACACCGATCGCCAGCGTGATGGCGGTGAAGAAGGTCGCCATGCCGGTTTCGAGAAGCGCGAGCTGGAAACACTCGGTGGTGTTCTTGCCCTCGGCCAGATGGAACTGGATGCGGTTGTAGATGTAGAAGGCGTAGTCGACGCCGATGCCGACCGCCAGCACCATCACCGGCAGCGTAGCCACGGTGAGGCCGATCTGCAGGACCTCCATGAACCAGTAGCCGAAGAAGGTCGCGAAGGTGAGCGGCAGACAGCAGGCGATGACGGCCCGCCAGTCGCGATAGGTGAGCGTAACGAGCGCAACGATGACGACATAGACCCAGAGCATCATCGGCAGTTCGGATTCCGAGATTTCCTCGTTCACCGCCGCCTGCACGCCCATGTTGCCCGAGGCGAGGCGCAGGTTGACGCCTTTCATCTGGTGTTCGGAGCGATACTTCTTCACAGCGGCGACCACACTCTTGATCGTCGTCGCCTTGGCGTCGGTGAGAAAGATCTGTTGCGGCAGGACGGTGCAGGCCTGGTTCATCAGCTCGCGGCTTCCCGGCACAGTGCCGACAGCCTGGGCCAGCGCGTCCTTGTTGCGCGGAATGTCCTGCCATTTGAGATTGCCCTCGTTCCATCCGGCCGACGAGGCCTTGACCGCGAAGGGCAGCGAGATGACGAGGCGAACGCCCGGCTGGTTCTGCATGTACCAGGAGAAGCGGTTCAGGAATTCGAGCGTCGGGTAATCGACGCAGGCGTCGGGCGGCGTTTCGACGACGACGGTCAGCAGGTTGAGGCCGAGCGAGAATTTCGACGCGATGGCCGCGGAATCGATATTGTAGCGCGAATCCTCGCGCAGTTCGGGAACACCGGAGTGAAGCGCGCCGACATGGCGGTTGCGGCTCTCCCAGGCGGCGTAGCCGAAAAGCGTGAAGGACACGACCAGCACCGCGGCCGCTGTGCGCGGTTCGGCGACCTTGCCCAGATAGCGCATGATCTTGAGGCGGAATTCACGCGAGCGCGCGACGCGGTCGGCAAAGCCTTCGTCGAAGGTCATGTAGCTCACGACGAGAGGCAGCATGATGAGGTTGGTGACGATCTTGAGCGCGACACCGATCGAGGCCGTGATCGCAAGCTCCCGGATCATGGCGACAGGGATGAGGTAGAGGGTGCCGAAGCCGACAAGCGCCGTCGTCAGCGCCATCGAACCCGGAACGAGCAGGCCGGAGAAGCTGACACGCGCCGCCTGTTCGCTTGTCGCGCCGGCGGCGAGCTCGGCCGTGATGAGGTTGATCTGCTGCACGCCATGGCTCACGCCGATCGCGAAGACGAGGAAGGGTACGAGAATGGCGAGCGGATCGAGGCCGTAACCGAGCAGGTTGAGAAGCGCGAATTGCCAGACGACCGAGGTCAGCGACGAAAAGAGCGTCGCGAAGGTCAGCAGGACCGAGCGCGAATAGAGGTAGACGGAGAGCGCAGTCAGAAGAAACGCGATCAGGAAAAAGACCAGCACGCCGCTCGCGCCGTCGGCGATGTCGCCGATCGATTTGGCGAAGCCGATGATGCGGACGGTGTAGTTCGCGTTCTCGTATTTGTCGCGAATCTGCTTCTCGAGCTTGTCGGCGAGATCGAAGTAGTCGAGCTTCTTCTGGGTCGAGGGGTCGTAGTCCTGGAGCTCGGCCGACACCATGGCGGCGGTGAAATCATTGGCGACAAGGCGCCCGACAAAACCGCCGCGGATGACGTTGCTCTGGATCTTCGTCAGCGCCTGCGGCGTCATCGTGTCCGCAGTCACCTTGCCGGAAATCACGTCCTCGGCGCTGATGCCGTCCTCGGTGATTTCGCGATAGCGCGTGTTCGGCGTCCAGAGCGATGTCACCGTCGGGCGGGAAACGCCCGGAAGGAAGAAGATGTCGTCGGTCAGGTTCTTGTAGACCTTGAAGAAGTCCTTGTTCCAGATGTTGCCCGATTTCGGCTCCAGAACGACGATGATCCGGTTCGAGCCGAAGAGCTGGTCGCGATATTGCTGGAAGGTCTTGATGTATTCATGGCC
>JAJXZC010000797.1 GCA_021780275.1 Pseudomonadota bacterium | reverse complement strand
ACGTGTCCAAAGGTGACAACGCGTCGGCTCGGTGGCGGGACATTTGCTTCGCCGACGCCCGTGAGCGGGAGACTACGGCATGCAGCCGCCGGGAGGTCGGATGGCGAATTGCGCGGAGGTAATTGCGTGGATGACAGTCCGAAGAAGATGATCCGAGTGCAGTAGGCGCGCAAAAGCGCAACGAAAATAGCTCATTTGCTTGGGAGGTAACATGAGCGTTTCAAGGGAGAGCGGCACCGGACGTGCGCGGGTTGCCGCAGTAGTCGCGGGGGCGCTGATGCTCTTGGCCGCGGGCCATGCCACCGCCGAAACGGTCAAGGTCGGCATGATCCTGACCTATTCGGGACGGGACGCCGCGCTGGGCGAACAGGTCGATCGCGCCGTCAAGCTTTTCGTCAAGCAGCACGAAAGCGAACTGCCGCCCGGCGTCAAGGTCGAACTGATCAGGCGTGACGACACCGGCGTCAACCCGGATCTCGCCAAGCGTCTCGCTCAAGAACTTGTGCTTCGCGATCAGGTTCAGATCCTGACGGGTGGACAATGGACTCCCAACGCCATGGCCATCGCCGCGCTGACGAAAGAGGCGAAGGTGCCTTTCGTCGACATGACCGCCGGCGGCAGCGCAGTGACGTTGCAGTCGCCCTACGTCGTCCGCACGGGCTGGACATTGTGGCAAACCAGCTACCCCCTGGGCAAATGGGCGGCGAAACAGGGCTGGAAGAGCGCATATACCGTCGTGAGCGACTTCGCGCCGGGCTTCGACGGCGAAGCCGCCTTCATCAAGGGCTTCACCGAGGAAGGCGGCGTGATCGCTGGATCCGTTCGAATAGCGCTGAAGACGACCGACTACCTGCCGTACTTCCAGAAGATAAAGGACGCCAATCCCGACGTTGTCTACGTGTTCAATCCAGGCGGACCGCAGGCCGCCGCATACATGAAGGCGTTCGACGACATTGGGATCGTCAAGTCGAAGATCAAGCTGATCGGCCCGCTCGATATCGTATCGGACGACGAATTGCCGAACATGGGTCCAAGCGCGCTCGGCCTCGTCACGCTCGGCCAGTACTCGCCAGCGGCCACCCGGCCGGCAAATGTCGATTTTGTCGCCGCCTGGAAAAAGGAATACGGCGCCGACACGGTTCCGACGTTCTTTGCGGTCGCCGGGTGGGATGGCATGCGAGCGATCTACGACGTGATCATCGCGCAAAAAGGCAAGATCGACCCCGACGTCACCATGAAGCTGCTGCACGAGTGGTCGAATCCGAAGAGCCCGCGCGGCCCCGTGCGGATCGATCAGGCGGGAGATCTCGTCCAGACTCTCTACCTGCGCCGCGTCGAAGAAAAAGACGGCCGCCTCGCCAACATCGAGTTCGAAACGATCGAACCGATCGGCGATCCGTGGAAGCTCTTCAACAAGAAATAGAATCTGGAGCCGGAACGCAGGGCGCAAGGCTGTGGCAACGACGATAACGATTCTGTTCTTCGGAATCGCCTACGGGATGATCCTGTACCTCGTCTCCGTGGGCCTTTCGATCACGATGGGGCTGATGGGCTTCGTCAATCTCGCACATGGCGTATTCGCCATGCTCGGCGGCTACGCGACCGTGACCTTTATGATTCGATTCGGCGTTCCGTTCTTTCCAGCGCTCGCGGCCGGCTGCCTGCTCGTCGCGACGCTCGGTTTCGTGCTCGAGCGAACGCTCTACCGGCATCTCTACGGTAGGTCCGAACTCGATCAGGTGCTGTTCTCGTTCGGCCTCGTTCTCGTCTCGGTTGCGCTCGTGCGTATCGCCTGGGGGCCGCTCGCCCAGCCGATCCAGCTTCCGGCCTATCTCAAGGGCCAATTGAACATGCTCGGCGTCGAACTGCCCGCGTATCGGCTGACGCTGGTCGCGTCCGGCGCCGTCGTCATCGCGGCGCTCTGGTTCGTCTTCGACCGGACGTTGTTCGGCGCACGCATCCGCGCCGCCGTCGACAATCGCGCGATGGCTGAATCGGTCGGGATCAACACGAGCCGGCTGTTCGCCGCCACGTTCGGTCTGGGAACGGGGCTGGCGGCGCTGGGCGGAGGTCTCGGCGCGGATGTTATCGCTATCGCGCCTACCTATCCGCTTCAACACATCGTCTATTTCCTGATGGTCGTCGCGGTCGGCGGACTAGGAAGCATCAAGGGTCCGTTCGTCGCGGCGCTGGCGATTGGCGTGTCAGATACCGCATGTCGCTATCTCTTGCCGGAAGCTGGTTCAGTCTTTGTCTTTGCTTTTGTATTTGCGGTTCTGATCTGGCGCCCGAACGGCATCATAGAGCACAGTTGAGATCGCAGATGGCGCTCGCTTCCGTATCTTCGAATTTCCCTGCCGCAATTCCATCCGGCGTCGCGCGGTCGTTGAAGCTGCTGCCATGGCTTGCCGCTGCGGCGCTTCCTCTGGCCCTTCCGGGATACGAGCCGCTGGCGACTCAGGTGTTCGTGATGATCATGTTCGCCCTGTCGCTCGACCTCCTCGTGGGCTATGCGGGGATCGTCACGCTCGGTCATGCCGGACTGTTCGGTGTGGGCGGCTACACAGCAGGCATCCTTTCCGTTCACGGACTGAATGATCCTATTTTGGCCGCAGGATGCGCGATGGCGACCGCGGCGGTCGTCGGCCTCGTCTTCGGCGCCGCTATGTTGCGGACAAAGGGCCTGACCTTGCTGATGCTGACCATGGCGTCGATGTTCCTGCTCTACGAGGTCGCGAACAAGTCGGCGACGTTGACCGGAGGCGATGACGGCCTTCAAGGCATGTCGTTTGCGCCATTGCTTGGCCTGTATGCCTTCGACTTCCGCGGCAAGACGGCGTTCTATTATGTGCTTGCAGCGCTGCTTCTAGCTTTCGCCTTCGTGCGGGCGCTGATCGACTCGCCATTCGGCTGGTCGCTGAGGGGAATACGGGAAAATGACGCGCGTATGGCGGCGATCGGTTGCCCGATCATGCGCCGCCGTCTCGCCATCTACGTGATTTCGTCGGCGCTGGCGGGTCTTGCTGGGGCGTTGCAGGCGGAGAGCACACAGTTCGTGGCGCTGTATTCGCTCAGCTTCGAACTGTCCGGCAACATCCTGATAATGCTGATCCTCGGCGGATCTGGTCGTCTGTACGGCGCTTTTGTTGGCGTTCCCGCATTTATGTTCTCCCAGGATCTTCTGGCCAAGCAAGACCCGGCAAATTGGTTTCTCGGTCAAGGGATCATTCTCATCGCCATGGTCATGCTGGCGCCGGGCGGGATTCTCAGCATCGTCGAGCGCGTCGTCGAAGCAATCAAAGCGGGCAGGACGTCATGACGGAGACCGCGATTCTCGAAACCCGCGATCTGTGCCGTTCGTTCGGATCGGTCCGCGTGACGCACGATGTGAACTTCTCCTTGCGGCCGGGCGATCGGCGCGCGCTGATCGGACCGAACGGCGCGGGCAAGACGACGTTCGTCAATCTGCTGACCGGGCGTCTCGCGCCTTCATCGGGCATCATCCGCTTCGACGACAAGGACATCACGCATCTGCGCGAGGCGCGCCGGATACGGCTCGGCATCGGCCGCACATTCCAGATTACGTCGTTGTTTCCGAAGATGACGGTGCAAGAAAACGTGTTTCTCGCCGCTGCGGAATGCGATGGAATCGCTGGAGGGTTGCTGCGTTCCGTCTTTCGCTATCGCCCGCAACTCGAGCGTGTCGAAGAACTGATCCATCGCGTCGGCCTGGGCGATGTGACGCATGTGCAGGCGCAACTGTTGCCATACGGACGCCAGCGCCTTCTGGAGATCGCTATCGCGCTTGCGCTGCGGCCCCGTGTTCTGTTGCTGGATGAACCTGCGGCTGGGATTCCCACCGCTGAAAGCCACATCATCCTCGACATCATCGCGACCCTGCCGAAGGACATAGCGGTGCTGCTGATCGAGCACGACATGGACCTGGTCTTTCGCTTCGCCGAGCAGATCTCTGTCCTGGTGCAGGGCGAAATCCTGGTGGAAGGCGCGCCGAAGGATATCGCTGCCGACCCGCGCGTTCGCGAAATTTATCTGGGAGACAGCAATCATGGGCGGCCTGCTGCGGCTTGATGGAACGACGGCCGGCTTCGGCCAGACAGTCATCATCGAGGACGTCTCATTTGCGATCGAACGTGGCGATGCGCTGGCGGTGCTTGGACGCAACGGCGTCGGTAAATCGACGTTGATGAAGACGATCGTCGGGCAGACGCGATTGCATAGGGGAACTATAGCCGTCGAAGGTCGCAACATCGGCGCTCTCGCCAGCTACGATCGCGCGCGCGGCGGCATCGGCTATGTCCCGCAGACGCGCGATATCTTTCGTTCCCTGACGGTTGAAGAAAACCTGCTCGTCGCCGCGCGGCCGGGACGATGGAATCTGGAGGGCGTATATAATCTGTTTCCAAATCTCGCGGAGCGTCGCGGAAACGGCGGAAACGAGATCTCCGGGGGCGAGCAGCAGATGCTCAGCATAGGGCGGGCGCTGATGGGCAACCCGCGCCTCCTGCTTTTTGACGAGCCGATGGAAGGGCTCGCGCCTGTTATCGTCGAGAAGCTGTTCAAGATATTCGAATTGCTGCGCAATTCCGGAGAATTCGGAATCATCTTTGTCGAGCAATATGTGGCTCTCGCGCTGAATTTCGCGCCGCGCACCGTGGTTCTCGATCGCGGCCGGATCATATTCGACGGACGATCCGGCGAACTTGCCGCCGATCCCGAAAAAATGGCGGCGTATTTCGGCGCGAGCGGCGTTGCATGAGCGCCGGACGCGCCTTTCGCGCAGGTTCGCGCCGCCAGTCGCTCATGCGGCAGGCGAAATCCCGGGCGCGGGTCCGGGTTCCAGAGCGGAGGAATATATGATGACGCTCCCGACTTCTGCAGCGACGGGCGCCAGCTCTGGCGAGGCCGCCATATTCAAGAGTGTTTGCCGCTCCTGCCACGGCGGATGCGGCGTTCTGCTGCACGTGCGCGATGGTATTCTCGTCAAGGTGCGCGGGGATCCGCAGTCGCCGCTCAACCACGGGCGCCTGTGCCCGATCGGGACGTGCACCACCGACATAGTCAACCATCCGGATCGGCTGAAATACCCGCGCCGGCGTATAGGGCCGCGCGGATCCGGCAAATGGGAGCGGATTTCCTGGGACGAAGCGCTGGATGAAATATCCAGCCGTCTTCTCGCGATCCGCAAGGAATATGGCCCCGAGGCGATCGCGCTCGGCACCGGCACCGGTCGCCACCACATCCGATGGGTGTCGCGTTTCGGGCACGCGCTCGGCACGCCGAACTGGACCGAGCCGGGCTTCGCCCAATGCTTCCACCCGCGGGTAAATACCTGCATTCTGACCTTCGGCGATTTCCCGGTGTCGGATTTCACCGGAGGAACGCCGCCGGGGTGCATGCTGTTCTGGGGCCACAACCCGCTCAATTCCGGTCCGGACGGCGAGACGCGCTTCAACGTTCGCGAGGCGCTCGATACCAATCCAAAGATCATCGTTGTCGATCCGCGCGCGACCGAGCTCACACGGCGCGCCGATATCTGGCTGCAGCTTCGTCCGGGAACGGACGACGCGCTGGCGTTGAGTTTTCTCAACGTGATCATTGAGGAGAAGCTTTACGACGAGCCGTTCGTGCATGCCTGGACGCACGGCTTCGCGCAGCTCGCCGAATGCGTCCGCGACTACACGCCGGAATGGGCGGAGCCGATCACATGGGTTCCCGCCGACAAGATCCGCGCTGCAGCGCGTCTGTTCTCGTGCACCAAACCAGCGATGCTAGAATGGGGCGTCGCCATGGAGCATACGCCCAATTGCATCCAGACCGTGCGCGCCGCCTCGATGCTTCCGGTTCTCACTGGCAATATCGATGTGCCCGGCGGATGGGTGTTCGGGATGCACGGCCTCGGTCGTTTTCCGAGCCTGATTGAGAACCTCACGCCGCAGGCCAACGCCAGAAGGCTCGGCGCCGACCGTTTCAAGCTGCTGTCCGGCGAGGGCGCAGATTTGCCCGCCGCTCACATTCCTACCCTGTTGCAGGCGATGCGCGACGGCAAACCCTATCCGGTGAAGGCCTTCCTCGTGTTCGGCAACAACACGCTGACGACCTACGCCAATTCGTCGGTGGTCTACGAATCCTTGATGAAATTGGACTTCATGGTCTGCGCCGATCTATTCATGACGCCGACGGCGGAGCTTGCTGACATAGTCCTCCCGGCGGCGTCATGGCCCGAGATCAATCAACTCGCCGCGCTACCGACGATCGCCGGCAATGTCGTGCTGGCGAACCAGCGCGCCGTACGCATCGGCGAGTGCATGTCGGATGAGGAAATGTTCGTCGCGCTGGCGCGTCGGATGAAACTTTCCGTCGGAACCGAATCGGTGGAGGAGGTGCTCGATGCGCAGCTCAAGGCAGGCGGTCTTGGGGTCACATTCGACAAGATGAAGGAGATCGGATCGATCAAGATCCCGCTGCGCTATCGCAAATACGAGGACGGCGGGTTCAAGACGCCGACGGGCAAGATCGAGCTCTATTCGACCCGTTTCGAGGAGATGGGTTACGCGCCGCTGCCGCACTACGAGGAACCGCCGGAAAGCCCGCTCGCGTCTCCCGATATCGCACGAGATTTTCCGCTCATACTCACGACCGGCGCGCGCATCCCCACCTTCTTCAATTCCGAGCATCGCCAGATCGAGAATCTACGGAAGGCGCACCGGCATCCAGTCGCCGAAATCCATCCGGCTACCGCGGAGAGCCACGGTATCAAGGAGGGCGACTGGATGTGGATCGAAACGCGACGCGGCAGAATCCGGCAACGCGCCAAGCTGACCGAGGGCATCGATCCCCGCGTGATCGCCGCTCAGCACGGTTGGTGGTTTCCCGAGGAGCCTGCGCCAGACTACGGCGTGTGGCGGTCAAATGTGAATATGCTCACCGATAACCAGCCGCCGTACGATCCGGCCATGGGGACCTATCAGCTGCGTGCGTTGCTGTGCCGGGTGGCGCTTGCGCAGACGGAGTGAAGCAGGGCTGTCCCGCGCCGCGAGGGGAGGGCGCTTGGGCCGGCGCCTTCTCGCCGTTCAGACTGGACTCGATCTTGATCGCGGCGTCGCGGAGATAGGGGAGACATTTGCCAGCGCGTTTTTCAGCGAATTCCACACACGCCATTCAGATGACGGTCAGACAGCCGGCGAGGGGCGCGCGCTCCCGAAAATCCCCCGGGTTCAGCCGGGGGAAGATGTTAAAACGGGTCGACGAAAGGTCACGACGATGCACGGGGAACTATTTTCCCTGAAAGCGCGGCGGCCGTTTCTCGGCGAACGCCGTTCTGCCTTCGCGCACGTCGGCGCTATTGAGGCAGGCGACGATCTCGGCGTACATCCTGTCCAGCGCCGTGCGGTCCGCGCCGTCCGCATCCGCTGCATATTCGTTGAGCATGCGCTTGGTTCCCCTCATGCTCAGGGGGGCGTTGGCGGCCACGACCTTGCACAAGGCCTCGAGTTCGCTCTCGAACGAATCCTCCGCATAGATGCTGTGCACCAGCCCCCAGGCGGCGGCGTCGTCGGTTGTCGCCGTCAAACCGGTCAACAGCATTTGCGTCGCACGCGGCAGCCCTACGACGCTGGCGAGACGCCGTATGCCAGCCTTGTGATACAGAAATCCGAAGCGGTTGGGGGGCATGCAGAAGGTCGTGTCCATGCTGCATACCCGCAGATCGCAATGACAGAAAATATCGAGCGCGGCGCCGAAGACAAACTTCTTGGCTGCGCCGATCACCGGATGCGGACAGGCGAGGATGGCGTCCGCGACCGCCCGGATCGGCTCGTGGACCAGGCGGGCGTCGTCGATGGTCATGGTCTGCCCTGGAAGTTGGTCGACGTTATAGCCCGCCGAAAAGGCCTGGTTGCCCGAGCCGCGCAGCACGACTGCGCGCAGGTCGCTGCGGGCGGCGCAGCGCCGCAGCCCAGCCTCCAGTGCGCTCAAAATTGCGAGCGTCAGGGAGTTGCGCGCGGCCGGCCGGTTGAACGAAAATGTCGCGATCGGCCCTGATTCGTCGATGACGAGTTCATCTATCATCTGCAGTCTCTCTATGGCTTGAGAGCCATCAGCTTCTGGTTTTCGAAGCGCGTGAGCGCTTCGGTTTGACCGTGGCTGTCTTCGGCTCCTTGACGACGGCGTGGCGGGCGAGCCCTTCTCGTATCGCATCTGCAGCCTGCTTGAGTTGCGCGATCGTCGCATCGGCGCGCCGCTCGGGAAACTGGCGTTCGGAAAAGACGACGGACAGGCTACCGATGACCGCGCGTTCGCCGCTGAACAGGGGCACGGCGAGACCGACCACGCTGGCGTCGACTTCCCCGTGCGTGATCGCATGGCCTTGACGTCGGATCGCTTTCAGCGAGGCCAGGAATTCTTCGCGCGTGCGTCCGAGTTTCGCTTTGCGGATTTCATCCAGATGATCGACGTACAGCCTGGTCAATCGTCGTTCGGGCAGCCAGGCGAGGATCACCTTGGAGGTGGCGCCGCGAAAAAGCGGTATCGGCCGTCCACGCGAATAGGACAGCGCGAGCTCCTTGTCGCCTCCGATCTGGTGCACGCACAGTACTTCGTCACGAAAAAGGCTGCAGAGCAGCACCACCTGGCCGCGGTCGGGCTGCAGCAATCCCAGCATGACTGATTCTGCTATGTGCAGCAGCGGATCGCTGCGCTGGATTTGTCGGTCCAGTTCGATGATGCGCGGACCGAGCGCATAGGCGCCCTGCGCAACCCGGGTGAGCATTCCCGCTTCGCATAATTCCGCGACGTATCGATAGGCGGTCGCCCTAGTGTAGCCGAAGGAATCGGCGAGTCCGTCAACCGTCCAGATCGGGGCCGTCTCGGAGAAGGCGTCGAGCACGCTCAGCATGCGGCCGAGACTGGTTTTCATCGTCCTGCGTCTCCGCCCTGTCGTTTCAATCGAAACCGTCGCGTCGAGGTTTCGCAGCCGCGCCTGTCACTGGATGGCCCACCATCGGCAGGCAGCTGATTTGGCGGCTTGCAATCTAGAGAGAATTCTGAGATAAGGCAATAATCTCATAATACGCGATTTCCGAATAATCGCATTATACGCGAATAAAGGGCAAACCCCGCCATGGGCGACGTGAGATCCGAGTACGAACGCTGGCAGGAACGCATGCTCTCGGGGTCGCCGGAGCGCGCAGGGCAATTCACGACGGACAGCGGCATCCCGGTTAAAGCCCTGTACACACCGCTTGACCTGGAAGGCGCCGACTATGTCGAGGACATCGGGTTCCCCGGCGAATATCCCTATACCCGCGGCGTTTACCCTTCGATGTATCGCGGACAGCTCTGGACCATGCGCCAGTACGCAGGCTTTGGTACGGCGGAAGAAACCAACCGGCGTTTTCACTACTTGCTCGAGCGCGGCTCGACGGGACTGTCGATCGCCTTCGACCTTCCGACCCAGCTGGGCCTGGACTCCGACGACCCGCACTCGGAAGGCGCCGTCGGCCGGGTCGGCGTCGCGATCGATTCGATGGCCGACATGGAGGCCATCTTCGAGGGCATTCCGCTGGACAAAGTGTCCACGTCCATGACCATTAACGCGACCGCGCCCATTCTGCTGGCGATGTACATCGCCGTCGGTGAGAAGCAGGGCATACCGGCCACCAGGCTTATGGGCACGACGCAGAACGACATCCTGAAGGAGTTCGTCGCGCGCGGGACCTACATCTTTCCGCCGGGTCCAAGTCTCAAACTGTCTCTGGACATCGTCGAATATTGTTTCCGCAACGTTCCGCGCTGGAACACGATGAACATCGCCGGCTACCATATCCGGGAGGCGGGGGCCGACGCCATCCAGGAACTGGCCTTCACACTGGCGGACGCGATCACATACATCGAGCAGGCCCAGCGGCGCGGGCTGGAGGTCGACGAATTCGCGCCGCGCCTCTCCTACAGCCTCGGCTGTTATCGCGACCTGTTCGAGGAAGTCGCCAAGTACCGCGCGGCGCGACGAATGTTCGCGAAGATCATGAAGGAGCGTTTCGGGGCCAAGGATCCGCGGAGCCTGCTCTTCCGCACGTTCAGCGGCTCGTGCGGCTCGACGCTGGTCAGCCAGCAGCCACTCAACAACATCGTCCGAGTGGCGATGCACACGCTGATGGGCGCGCTCGGCGGACACCAGGCGATCCATACCGCGTGCTGGGACGAAGGATTCGCGATTCCTTCCGAGTCGGCGGCGACGATCGCCCTTCGGACGCAGCAGATCCTCGCCTTCGAATCGGGCGTCGCCGGCACGATCGATCCGCTGGCCGGTTCGTATTACGTCGAAAGTCTCACCAACGAAATAGAGAGACGGACGCAGGCGTACCTCGACAAGATCGACGCCATGGGCGGCATGCTTGCGGCGATCGAAAGCGGCTACATCGGCCGGGAAATCCAGGAATCAAGCATTCGCGCGCAACGCGCCATCGTCAGCGGCGAGAAGGTCATCGTTGGGCTGAACCGGTTCGAGGAGGAACAGGACGACACGGCCTCGATGGATATCTTCCAGATCGATCTGGAAGTGGAAGCTCGGCAGAAGCAGAGAGTCGCGGCCGTCAGGGCAGAGCGTGACCGCGGCGAACTGGACGTGTCGCTGGATGAACTGGCCGCCGTCATCGAGAGGAACGAGAACGTCATGCCGGCGGTGATCCGCGCGGTGAAAGCCTATGCGACCGTCGGCGAGATTGCGGGGGTGATGCGGCGCGCATGGGGCGAATACCGCGCCCCGGCGTTCATCTGAAGGTAAAGCGGAATGACGAACGCGATGGGGAATCAGATCCGCGTGCTGCTCGCCAAGGTCGGGCTCGATGGCCATGACCGGGGCGTGAAGACGGTCGCACGTTACCTTCTCGATGCCGGTTTGGACGTCACGTACACGGGGCTGCGCTGGACGCCGGACCAGGTCGTCGACGCCGCCGTCGAGAAGAACGCCGATGTGGTCGGGCTGTCGTTCCTTGCCGGCGACCACATGATCCTCGCGCCCAAGGTGATTGAGGGCCTGCGCGCGCGCGGCCTGCAGAGGTGCATGGTGCTGCTCGGCGGCGTCATTCTCGCGCGCGACATACCTGCGCTCAAGCAGATGGGGGCTGACGAGGTGTTCGTTCCGGGAACGCGTCCCGACGACATCGTTCAGTATATCCAGAGCAATCTCGATCGGGTTCTACAAGCCAAGGGAGCAACAACATGATCATCGACGTCCACCGCCACCTCGTGCTCAAGGGCACGGTGCAAGGCGCCTACATCAAGGGCGCGTCACGCAGCTTCAGCATGATGTACAACAAGGCGCACAAGACCAATCTTACGCCGCGCGAATACATTGACGATGTGATGCGCAAGGAAGTCGATGAGCATGCAGACAATGTCATCGAGGAGATGAACGAGGCCGGCGTCGACGTCTCGGTCACTTTCGGCGTCGACTACGGCCTCCAGCTCGGCGAGCCGCCGGTCCACATCTTCGACCAGAACAAGCTCTACGCCGATATCGCCAAGCGCCACAAGGGCCGCATGATCCCGCTGATCGCCATTGATCCGCGCCGACAGGGTGCGCAAAAGCATGCGGATCAGGCCTACCACGAGTGGAACATGGGCGGCTTCAAGATGCACGCGGGCGTCGGCTACATGCCGGATGATCCCGTCTGCAACTGGATCTACGAGCGCGCCACCGATTGGCAGAAGCCTATCATGTGCCACACGGGCGGTTCGCCCAACGTGGCGCTGCGCTGGGAGAACTCGCGCCCCTCCTATTTCGCCTCCGCCGCAGCCCGCTACCCCGACGCAAGTTTCATCTTCGCCCATA
>JAJXZC010000360.1 GCA_021780275.1 Pseudomonadota bacterium | reverse complement strand
GGGGCACACGGCCGACCGCGCCAAGGACGGCATGGACGGCCTGTTTCTCGCCACCGAGGAGAAATACGACGTCATGATCGTCGACCGCATGGTGCCCAAGCTCGACGGCCTCGCCATCATCCAGGCCTTGCGCGCGAGCGGCAACAAGACGCCGGTGCTGATTTTAAGCTCGCTCGCCAAGGTCGAGGAACGCATCAAGGGCCTCAAGGCCGGCGGCGACGACTATCTCACCAAGCCGTTCGAATTCGGCGAGCTGCTGGCGCGCATCGAGGCGCTGGTGCGGCGCGGCAGCGCCGAGCAGAGCGAGCAGACGACGCTTGCGCTCGATGACCTTGAGATGAACCTCCTCACCCGCGAGGTGAAACGCGCGGGCACGCCCATCGACCTGCAGAACAAGGAGTTCCGTCTGCTCGAATTCCTGCTCCGCCGCCCAGATCAGGTGGTGACGCGCACCATGCTGCTCGAAGGCGTGTGGGATTTTCACTTCAGCCCCAACACCAACCTTATCGACGCGCAAATGTCCAAGCTGAGGCAAAAGGTCGACAAAGACTTCAAAAAACAGCTCATTCACACGGTGCGCGGCGCCGGGTATAAAATCAGTGCCAAGCAGGATTAGAAGTTTTTTCCGCTCGTTTTCGTTCCGCGCGGGGATGATCTTCTTCATCGCGCTGTGCAGCACGCTCGTCGCCTTGCGGGTGCAGACTTATTACCGCTCCCTGTCCATGTCCTACGCCGACATCCGCGCGCTGATCAACGCCCACGCCTCCGACATCGACCAGGGCATCACCCGCTACGGCGCAGCCTACGCCGAATATCTCGTCCACGCCATCCTGCAGGACACGGAGGACAAGCGCCTCTATCTCCTCTTCAAGGACGGAAAGAAACTCACCGGCAACCTGCCCGCCTGGCCGGCGGAGGTCGACCCCAAGGCGACGTGGCAGGACATCCTCATCCCGCAGGCGGACGGCGCGCGGCCGCTGCACCTGCTCGTCAAGCTGACGACTTACCGGCACCGGCGCTACACGCTTCTGACCGGTTATAATCTGCAGCGCGTCGACATGCTGCAAAACACGCTCCTGCGCGTCGCCATCAGCAACGTCCTTTTGTCGCTGTTCATGTCGTTCGTCATCAGCATTCTCGTCGTCTGGCTGATCAACCGCTACCTGCAGGGCATCAACCGCGCGGCAGGCCGCGTGATGGGCGGGCAGCTCGGCACCCGCGTGCCGGTGAGCGGCGCCAACGACCAGTTCGACAAGCTATCCTCCAACATCAACGGCATGCTCGACTGGATCGCGACGCTGCTCGGCACGGTGCGCGATTCGACCAACGCCCTCGCCCACGACATGCGCACGCCGCTTTCCCGCCACCGGCTGGAACTCAGCGCGCTGGCGGAAGATCCCGCCGTGCCGGAAGAAATCCGCGGAAAGATCGCCGCCGCGGTGATGCGCGTCGATGATATCGTCGAGATGTTCGATGACATTCTCTCCATCGCCCGCGCGGAATCGCGCTCCGGGGCGGAACTTTTCGCGCCATTCGACGTCGCCGAAACCGTCAGCGACGTCATCGAGTTCTACACCGCGCTGATCGAGGAGAAATCCCTGTCGCTCGCGTCCGACCTGCCCGCCTGGCCGGTACGCATGACGGGCGACAAGCAGCTCGTCACGCAGGCGGTCGTCAACCTGCTCGACAACGCCATCAAATACACGCCCGAAAACGGCCATATCGATGTCGCGCTGAAAGAAGCCGACGGATGCATCTCGATTATCATCGCCGACAACGGGCCGGGCATTCCGGCGCGGTTTCTCGACAAGGCGAAGGAACGGTTCTTCCGCGTCGATGAAAGCCGCAACACACCCGGCACCGGCCTTGGCTTGAGCCTCGCCAATGCGGTTGCGGGCCTGCACCACGGCGCGCTTGTTCTGGAAGACAATCATCCGGGCCTCCGCGCCTCCCTGACGCTCAGCGCTGCGGCGGATTAGCCCTAAACGACATGATCCGGCGCGAGCGGACAGGCCTCGCCGTCACCGAGCTCGATCTGGATCGTCGTATGGCCGATATTGAAATCGTCCTCCAGTTCATGCGCGATGTGTTTCATGAAGGCATCGCCCGGATGTCCGGACGCCATGACAAGATGCACCGAACAGGCGGACGACGCGGTATTGAGCGCCCAGATGTGAAGATCGTGCACCTCGCGCACGCCGGGTTGCGCGACAAGGAAATCCCTCACTTTTTGCGCGTCGATCGACTGCGGAACACCCTGCAGGGAAAGGCTTAAAGATTCTTTCAGGAGCCTGAAAGTGCTGACAATGATCAAAACGGAAATGATCAGGCTCGCCAGCGGGTCGATGGAAAGCCAGTGCGTGTAGAGAACGATCCCTCCCGCGACGACGACACCGAAGGAGATCGCCGCATCCGCCGCCATATGCAGATAGGCGCTGCGGACGTTGAGGTCGTGTTTTTGCCCCGCCATGAAAAGAAACGCCGACGCGCCGTTGACGGCGACGCCCGCCGCGGCCACGGCCATCATCGTCGCTCCGCCCGTCTGCTCGGGGTGCGCGAGACGGAGCAGCGATTCCCAGCCGATCGCGCCGACGGCCAGCAACAGGATGACTGCATTCACCGTCGCGGCGAGAATGGAAGATCCGCCATAGCCGTAGGTAAACCGCGCCGACGGGCGCTTGCGTCCGAGAAGCACGGCGGCGAAAGAGAGCATGAGGCCGAAAACGTCTCCGGCGTTGTGCCCCGCGTCGGCCAGAAGCGAGAGCGAGTTGGCGCGCAGGCCGAAAAACACTTCCGTGACCACGAACGCCGCATTGAGCGCGATGCCGATCAGAAACGCCCGTCCGAAATCGGCGGGGGCGCGGCGGTGATCATGATGGTCGTGATGTTCGTGGGGCATGAAAAAATCATATCACCGACGTTTCAAATCCGCTAGAATTTCCTCCATGGCGAAAGTCCACCTGCACATGATTTCGGACTCCACCGGCGGCACGCTGTCCAGCGTCGTCAAGGCCTGCCGC
>JAJXZC010000596.1 GCA_021780275.1 Pseudomonadota bacterium | reverse complement strand
ATTAGGCTGTACCTGTCCTGTGGGCCCTCCTCCAACAGCTGGAGCGGGGTCCCCGTTTGCGATTCCCAATTTCCTTCGCCGCCGCCGGTCCATCGCTCACGCCTGAGGGGACATGCGCGGCCGGCAGCCGCAATTCATCCGGATCGATTCGGAGGATGCTGACAGGTATGTACCGCGGTCAGGACATGACCGCCATGATGCGTGTAATCCGCCAGGATTACCCTCCCTCGATGCCGTCCTCTTCTGTGGATGTCGTCGGCCCCACCGGCGACAATCGCGAGACGGTCATTTTCCTTAATTTAACTGATACCACAAAATGCGGGGTCTGGTAACGCATATGTTGTTAAGCGTAACAGCTTACAATCCTGAAGATAAGGGCCCGCCGATAAAGTTGACGGGTCCGTCATTTTCACTTGACCTGCGGTTCAGATTGCTTATCTTTCTCAAAAGCGCCCCGGCTGGCCGGAGGCGCCAACAGGAATTTTGCGGGCGTCACATCTCAGGAGGATGGCATGAGCGAAGTGCGGCAGATCACCAAGGACATTGCGTATGACGCCGTCGCACCGGACGATTTTCCGGCGATGATGGATGTCGACCGCTATGGCGCGCGCTCGACCGCCTTCGACAAGATCATCTCGGCGACCCATGACCACTTCTGGGACCCGCTCGACACCAAATACATCGACTTCTCGGAAGGCTTCGACATCGAGAACGAGATGATCCTTCCCGAGGACATGATCCTCGAACTGAAGCTCCCGAGCTTCGAGAAGCTCACCCAGAAGCAGCGCGTGCGCTTCGCCAACGAGTCCGCGCGCTGGATCCTCTCGGCGATCCTCCATGGCGAGCAGGGCGCGCTCAACCTCTCGGCCTCGCTCTGCCACATTCTCCGCGATCCGGGCGCGCAGGAATATGCCGCCAACCAGACCCGCGAAGAGGCGCGCCATGTAACCGCCTTCGCGCGCTATGTGCAGGCGCGCTGGGGCAAGCCCCTGCCCGTCGGCCAGACGCTGGGCGACCTCCTCACCGACATCGTCCGCGCGCCGGAGGTCTACAAGAAGATCGTCGGCATGCAGATGCTGGTCGAGGGCCTCGCCATGGGCGCCTTCGCGATGCTCTATTCGCAAGCGCGCGACCCGCTGCTCGTGAAGCTCACGCAGCTCGTCATGACCGACGAGGCTTTCCACCACAAGTTCGGCAAGATCTGGGCCGACCGCACCATTCCGAAGCTGAGCGAGGAAGAGCAGAACATCATCGAGGACTGGGCGGCGAGCTGCTTCCAGACCCTCCTCTTCAACCTCGTGAACCCCGAGCAGAAGAAGATCCTCTACGGGGAATTCGGCATCGACTGGCAGCAGGTCCAGGCCGAAATGATCGAAGCGGTTTCGGACGAGAAGCGCCGCGAGGACATGAAGGAATCGACCAACATCTTCCGCGTCCTCATCAAGACGCTGCTGAAGGCCGGCATCGTCACCGAGCGCACCAAGGCCTTCTATGCCGTTTATGTCGACATGGACGAGCTGAAGAGCGAAGGTGACAGGATGGTGGGCGACGATATTGCCGAGGACGGCATCCGCTACCTCCAGAAGATCAATTTCGGCGCCAATGCGGACGCGCTCAAGAACGTGACCATTTCGGCGGCCGAATAAGCCTGTAGCGTAGCCTCGAGTACTCGATCCCTCAGACTTCAGGGCGGTTCTATTCGGAGCCGCCCCTTTTATTTTTCCCAACCCCTTGATTTAATTGTACTTTACCAGCCGTCCCATAGCCTCCGCGAAAACTTGACGCATACGTCATTTTCCCTATAGCCAAGCGCCCCGCGATATCCCTATTTTAATTGCGAGATTGAAAGCGGCTCCATTCCAGCCGCCAGCGCAGCGCAAGCACAGGGAGCGATGGGCATGACCGAAGCCCGGCAGATCACCAAGGACAACGCTTACGACGCCGTGTCGCCCGACGATTTCGACGCGATGATGAATGTCGAGCGTTACAACCGGCGTTCCGGCGCCTTCGACAAGATCATCTCGGCGACCCACGACCATTTCTGGGATCCGGTGGACAAGCGCTATATCGACTTTTCCGAACCTTTCGACACCGAGAACGAAATGCTGATCGCGCCGGACCTTGTGCCGGAGCTGACGCTGCCCTGCTTCCAGGCGCTGAGCGAGAAGCAGAAGGTGAAGTTCGTCAACGAGACCGCGCATTGGATGATGTCGGCGATCCTGCATGGCGAGCAGGGCGCGCTCAACCTCTCGGCCTCGCTCTGCCATATCCTTCTCGATCCGGGCGCGCAGGAATATGCGGCGAACCAGGCCCGCGAAGAAGCCCGCCATGTCACCGCCTTCGCGGCCTATGTGAAAGCGCGCTGGGGCAAGCCGCTCGCCGTCGGCGAGACGCTCGGCAACCTGCTCTCCGAGATGGTCAACGCCAAGGAAGTCTACAAGAAGATCGTCGGCATGCAGCTGCTCGTCGAAGGTCTCGCCATGGGCACCTTCGCCACCTTCTTCAACACCGCCCGCGATCCGCTGATCGTGAAGCTCTGCCAGCTTGCGATGACGGATGAGGCTTTCCACCACAAGTTCGGAAAGATCTGGGCCGACCGCACGATCCCGAAGCTTACCCAGGAAGAACGCGACATCATCGAGGACTGGGCCGCCAACGTCTTCCAGACGCTGCTCTTCAACCTCGTGAATCCCGAGCAGAAGAAGGTCATCTATGCCGAATTCGGCCTCGACTGGCAGAAGGTGCAGGCCGAGATGCTCGAGGCGGTGACCGACGAAGACCGCCGCGAAGGCATGAAGGACGCGGCCAACGTCTTCCGCGTGCTGGTGAAGACGCTGCTGAAGGCAGGGATCATCACCGACCGCACGAAGCCCTTCTATGCGATCTATGTCGACATGGACGAGCTGAAGAACGAAGACGACCGGATGGTCGGCGACGATATCGCCGAGCAGGGCATCGCCTTCCTCAAGACGGTCAATTTCCATACCAACAAGAAGACGGCAACAGCCGCCGAATAACGCATCAGGCGTC
>JAJXZC010000570.1 GCA_021780275.1 Pseudomonadota bacterium | reverse complement strand
TTTCAAGCGGCTCGATGGTGGCGAGAAACTCGGTGTCATGCGCACCGGCAAAATGCGCGTCACGCTCGAAATGCGGACGCTTGTGAAGTTTTGCGCCATGGCGGCGCGCGAAAGAGTGAAAGAGACCCCATGAGGCATCATTCGCCTCGGTGACGGTGGTCGTGAGCTTCATCACGCCGCGAAAGGCGGGGCGCGCCAGCAGCTCGTCCAGCATGCGGCGGCCAAGGCTCATGCCTCTGGCGCTCTCATGCACGGCAACCTGCCAGACGAAGAGTTCATCCGGGGCTGCGGGCGGGCGATAGGCGGAGATCCAACCGGCGAGCTCGAAACCTTCCTCAGTCTCGCGCTCTGCCAACACGCAGGTGTCGGCGAAATGGCTGCATTGCAGGAGATTGCAATAGGCCGAGTTGGTGTCCAGTGGCGGACAAGCGGCGATGAGCGCGGTCACAGCAGGACCGTCCTCAGGCGTGGGCGTTCTGAAGCGGATATTATTTTCCGAATTATTACCCGATTTTGCCGCTTTTTCCCTATTTCCCGAACCAGTACCGTCTTGACGGTGAATAGAAATTATTTCGTCCTCCGAAGTAATTTTAGTCGGGCGCAGGTGTGAACTGCCTGAATTCTGGGCATGATATAAGGGAAATGTGACCAATTTTCAAGCGAGGGGCGGGAATCCGCCATTTTCCGCGGAAAAATGCTTCGGTAATGGAAATTCATGAGTCGGTTTTGCGCCCCTCGTAATCCGTCTTGGCGGACCCCGCGCGAAAGGATAGTCATTGGCCTATGGACAGGCAGTTCACAGACCAGACGCTGAGAGCGCTCAGACGCATCCTCAGGGCTACGGACCAGGGCGGACGCAAGCTCGCCTCGGCAACGGGTCTGACGCCTTCGCAGCTCATGGTGCTGCAGCAGATCGAGCGCCATGACGCGTTGACGCCAAGCGCGGTGGCGAGCCAACTCAAGTTCGGCCAGGCGACGGTGACCAATATCGTCGACCGGCTGGAAAAGGCGGGGTTGGCGGCGCGGCAGCGCGGCGAACGCGACAAACGCCAGATCCATCTGCATCTGACCCCGGCAGGTCACGAAGTGCTGAACAATGCGCCGGACCTTTTGCAGGAACGCTTCCGCGATGGCTTCGAAGAGCTACCCGCTTGGGAACAGGCAATGATCCTGGCCGCGCTCGAAAGGCTCGGCCATCTGCTCGATGCAGAAGATATCGACGCCGCGCCGCTGATCGACGCGGGCGTGATCGACCGCGCGGTCGACTGACGGCTGGTAAACGCATAGCCCCCTTCCCCTTTTCAAGGCGCTTCATGACAACTCAACAGGCCATCGCCTTCGCCATCCTCGGCCTTACGCTCGGCATGTTCATCTGGGATCGCTGGCGCTATGACATCGTCGCCATGGGCGCATTGCTGGCCGTGACGCTGACGGGACTTGTGCCTGCGAAAGATGCCTTCAGCGGCTTTGCGCATCCCGCCGTCATCACGGTGGCCGCTGTTCTCGTAATCAGCCGCGGGCTGCAGAACGCAGGCCTCGTGGAACTGGTGGTGAAAGCCATTGCGCCCTTGCGGGGCCGCGAAAACCTGCAGCTCGCGGCGCAATGCGTCGTCATCGCGATCCTGTCGAGCTTCATGAACAATGTGGGTGCGCTGGCGCTGATGCTGCCGGTCGCCATGCGCAATGCATATCGCGACGGCTATCCGCCCTCAAAAACGCTGATGCCGCTGGCGTTCGCCTCGCTGCTGGGCGGACTCACGACGCTGATCGGCACACCGCCCAACCTCATCATCGCGAGTTTCCGCGCCCAGCATTCGGGCGCGCCCTTCGCCATGTTCGACTTCACGCCCGCTGGCGTCGCCGTCGCGGTGACGGGCCTTCTCTTCCTCATGTTCATTGGATGGCGGCTGCTGCCGAGCGGCGAACGCAAGAGCAGTTCCGGCCCCGCCTTTGAAATCGAAGGCTATATCGCGGAAGCGGAAATTCCCGCCGATGCCAAGGCCATCGGCATGACTGTCTATGAACTGGAAAAACTCGCAGACGATGCCGTGGTCGTCGCCGGTATCATCCACGACGACCAGCGACGGCTGGTGCCGACGGGTTATCAACGGTTGCGCGAGGGCGACGTCCTCGTGCTGCGCGGCGACACGGAAGCGATGAAGCTGATGATCGACGGCGGCGGGCTGAAGCTCGTGGGCGACGAGAAATTCGGCCGCGACGTGTTGAAGTCCGACGAGATCGATCTTGTGGAAGCGGTGGTAAATCCGGATTCGCGCCTGATCGGGCGCACACCGAAGACGGCGAGGCTGCGCACGGTGCATGGCATCAACCTGCTCGCCGTGGCGCGGCAGGGCAAACGCATCGCCGAACGGATCGACGACGGCGCCTTCCAGCCCGGCGACGTGGTGCTGCTGCAGGGCCCCGGCAATGCGATGGCCGATATTCTGGCGACGCTCGACTGCCTGCCGCTGGCCGACCGTTCAATCAGCATCGGTCGGCAGAGACGGTTGCTGCTGGCGGGCGGCATATTCGCGACCGCCGTGGCGCTGGTGCTTGCCGGCCTCGTGCCGGTCCAGGTCGCCTTCATGGGAGCGGCGGGCGCCTTCGTCGTGACGAATATCGTGCGCCCGACGGAGGTCTATCAGACCATTGACTGGTCGGTGATCGTGCTGCTGGCAGCCATGTTTCCGGTGGGCGCGGCGCTCGACACGAGCGGGGCGACGGGGCTCATCGCAAACTCGATCATCGACATCACGCAAGGAGCAGGCCCGGTCTGGGTGCTTTTCGTCCTGCTGGTCGCAACCATGTTCGTCTCCGACGTCATCAACAACAATGCGACTGCCGTGCTGATGGCGCCCATTGCGATCACGCTTGCCGAGCGACTGCATGTCAATTCCGATCCCTTCCTGATGGCGGTAGCGATCGGCGCCTCCTGCGCCTTCCTGACCCCCATCGGGCATCAGTCGAATACGCTGGTCATGGAACCGGGGGGCTATCGCTTTTCGGATTACTGGCGCGTCGGGCTGCCGCTC
>JAJXZC010000092.1 GCA_021780275.1 Pseudomonadota bacterium | reverse complement strand
AGAGGCTGCTCAGGATTGGCGCGTTCAAGGCGCTTCCTTCCAAGCCCACATGCGCAGCCAGTCCAATAGGCCGTGGGTCCAAATCCAGATGAGCCGCCGCCGTCCGACTTCGATTTTCCCGACGCCCTCCATGCCGGGCCGCAACTGCTCAACCGGACCGTCCAGATGCGCATCGACGCGGAAATAATTCAGGCCATCCTCAGTCGTCGACACCGAGTTGATCTGTTGTACGACAAACGGAAAGAGCTGGCCTGGCAGGCCGGAAAGCATCAGCGCGCCCTTCCGGTTGGCGCTCACGTTCGAAATGTCTCTTTCGTCGACATGCAGAATGACTCGATAGGATTCGAGAGGTGAGATTTGGAATAGCAATTTTCCCTGTTCTACCGGCGTATCCAGCAGCTGGCTGAGATCGCCGGAGACGACGACGCCGTCAAAAGGAGCGACCAGGGCGGCGCGGTCGATCCTGTCCTGGTTCAAGGCGAGCTGCGCCTGCAATTCCTTGACCTGAGCCGCCAAAATCGCCATCGCCCCGCGATCCTGTTTCGCCTGAGCCTCGCGGAGCTTGCCCTGCACCTGGTCGAGGTCGGAGAGCAGCCGGGTGCGTTCGAGCACCAGATCGCGATCATCCAGTCGGGCCAGAACTTCGCCCTTGCGCACGACGTCGCCGGCCCGCACGTAGCTATTCGCGATGTGACCATTGAAGGGCGCCACCGCAGCCCGCTGCACCCGCCCTTCGAGCACCGCGCGCGCGCTGACGCGATAGGTTGTCGTATAAAAGCTGAAGAACAGCGTAAGCGCCGCGAGCACCAGCACGACCAACTTGAACCCAGGATGTCCGCGGCCAAGCAACCGTCCGAACGTTTCGTCGGCCGCGTCGCGCAACCGTCGCCAAAGTCCGCGTTCGTCGCGTTGCTTGATGACGAGGATCGGAGCGAGCAGAGCCGCGACCGTCTCCATCAGATCCACGGTTTCCCTTTCGAAAGGGGATCCCGTCGTCCTTTCTGCCGTGATGACCCCAATAACCCGCGTCTCATCGCGCATCGGGACGGAACAGATCGCAATGTCGCGCTGGTCGCGGGCGAGATCGGCATGAGAGGCGGCGCCCGGCGGCGCGTCGTCCAAAGGAGGAATCACAATCGCCGCGCCGAGATCGAGCGTTTCCTCCATTGCCGCGCATAGAGACCTGGCGACGACCATTTTGGGATTGAACACGGCCGTATGTGAGATCGCGGTCAATTCAATGTTGCCGTCGCGCTCCAATCCGATCGAAACGCGATCACACGCAAGCCGCACCGCCAGCTCATTGGCGACGGCGAGCGCCGAGACCGTCACGCCCTGTTCCCGCAGTGTTGTCGCGGCGAGGTCCATCGCCAGCCCCATCTGGGAAAGGCGCGTGTCGGTCTCCGCGTGTTGCTGTTGGCGGAGATGGTCGACGAGCCAGGCGGAGCCCCAATGGACCAGCCGGAACGATCGTTGCAGGCTCATGTCGGAACCGGCGCCGATTTGCACGACGACTGCTCCCCTCAGCTTACCCGCGACTTCGATGGGATAGCCGAATTGCGCGGGCTGATCCCGCGCTGGCTCCGACTTTCCATCGGCGCCGAGGATCACCCCTTCGCGGCCATCCAGAACGCGCTGAGCGGCTGCGCCCAGATGGCGCAGATCATGTGAAGCATGCGGCCAGAAGGCCACCGGGGCGAACGATCCGCTGGCGTCTGGCCCCAGTACCAGCAAGCCGCCTTCCGCGTGATCAAGCTGCGAACAAAGGATCGCCAGCCAGCCAGCGTAAAATTCATCCGCCCGCGTGGCCGAGGAGAACCTCGCCCAAGCAATTGCCTCGGTGCGGACCTTGTCGTCCGCGCCCATCGAGTGGACCGAGGCAATCCCCATTCGTAAACCTGACTCTACTCACTGGGAACAGGAGTTAATTCGGCAGCCCTTCGGCCGCGCTTTCCGCGCCGCCCGCCTCCTGCAGACGGAGCTCGAACCGGTCGCGCAAACCATCAAAATTCCGCATCGACTGCAAGTGGAGATAGAGGAGTTCGAGTTCGTCCGTGCCTGCGAGCTCGCTGAGCGTTTCTCCCGGCAGTGCTTTCAGCTTGTCGCGATTAACCGCCATGAAGCCGCAGAGGGAATATCTCGGGCCTTTCGCCAATGTCACTTGGGCCTGCATCGGCTCAAGCAGACCCAGTTCGACAAGGCGTGCGCAGAACCGCTGTGTGCGGACGAATTGCGCCTGATATTCTTGAAGGAATTTGAGCACATTGCTCACATAAGGAGTTGGCGCGCCATCGTCGCCAAAAAGACGCAACCCGCGCCCTTCGCGATTGAACCCTGCATATTGCTCATCGACGCACAGCAGGAACCGATCCGCCTCGCGCGAAAAAACGAAGGGATACCTTCTGATAAAGGCGGGAACATATTTCGCCTTCCATTCGCTTGCGCCCGAAACAAAAAGATTCTCCGTTCCCCGCACTCCCAGAACCACTGCCGGCATAACCTCGGATCCGCTTCCGGAGAAAATGACCGGATATTCGCCCGCCGCCTGCGGAAACTCGACAGCCATCAGCGGAACGGAATTGACTTCGCTACTGAAGCCAAAATCACCGCTGCCTTCGATGAAGCAGTCCCCATGCCGTCCACGCGTCACTGGGACCGCGGTCTTGTAAATGAGAAGTTGCGTGGACATTAAACAATTTACTCCACCGACCGACTCACTTGGCTCTCCGCCCGGCGGTCGGTCGCCGCGACGCGGGGAAACGGCTCTCCGCGGGGATCAATGCGTTCGGTCTGTCGTCCTGAACAGCATGCCCGCATTTGGCTTGTCACGCCGGAAATCATCTTCCCCTTGATTAAGGAATGCCGCAAGCCAAGGCGGAATTCCATCACGATCACCGGTGTTGGTTGAGGCAGCCGCCGGCCCGGCGGCCCCTGCCGTCCAGTCGATCGACACCGGCGCGTCCGACGCCTCGCCGATCTTGGGGGCGTGGTTCACGCCGGAGCCGCCGACCTTGCCCCACGGCGACGCCGCCGCGC
>JAJXZC010000376.1 GCA_021780275.1 Pseudomonadota bacterium | reverse complement strand
AGATGGCAAGGCCCTGGATCACATTGGTGCCGTGGCCGGTGACGGACGAAGCCGCGACGCTGCGCACGGGGCGGAAATTGACGCCCGTATAATATTCCGTGATCCAGACGATGAGACCGGTCACGACAAGACCGCTGACGCCACAGGCATAGAGGCTCATGCCCGTGAAAGTCTGCGTACCGACGGTGAAGGTCGAGTCGAAGCCGACCAGCTTGTCCGTGACGACCCAGAGAGCGCCGAGCGACAGGATCGCCGACGCGATGAAGCCCTTGTAGAGGGCGTTCATGATGTTGTTGCTCTTGCCGAGACGGACGAAGAACACGCCGATGATCGAGGTGATGATGCACGAACCGCCGATGGCCAACGGATAGGTCATCATGTCGAGCACGGATGCGCTGGTGCTGCTCGCGAAAAAGATCGAGGCGAGAACCATGGTCGCAACGAGCGTCACCGCATAGGTTTCGAACAGGTCGGCAGCCATGCCGGCGCAGTCGCCAACATTGTCGCCCACATTGTCGGCGATGGTCGCGGGATTGCGCGGATCGTCCTCGGGAATGCCCGCCTCGACCTTGCCGACGAGATCGCCGCCGACATCCGCACCCTTGGTGAAGATACCGCCGCCGAGGCGTGCGAAGATCGAGATCAGCGAAGCGCCGAAGCCGAGCGCGACCAGCGCGTCGATCACTTCACGCGAATTGGGTTCGAAGCCGAGATAGACGGTGAGCACCGCGAAATAGACGGTAACAGAGAGAAGCGCGAGACCCGCGACGAGCATGCCTGTAACCGTGCCTGCGCGGAACGCGATGGAAAGACCCGCGGCAAGGCTCTTCGAGGAAGCCTGCGTCGTGCGGACGTTTGCGCGCACCGAAACCAGCATGCCGATATAGCCGGCCGCGCCCGAAAGCGTCGCGCCGACGAGGAAGCCGAACCCCACCCTGATCCCCAGCAGCCAGGAAAGCAGAACGAAGATGACGAGGCCGACAATGCCGATGGTGGTGTATTGCCGGTTCAGATAGGCGCCTGCGCCTTCCTGGATCGCCGCGGCGATCTCCTGCATGCGCGCATTACCGGCATCAGCCGACAGAACAGAACGACCCGCAAATATGCCGTACAAGATCGCGAGAAACCCGCAACCTATTATTGACCACAACGCAGTGCTCATTGTTTTTGATTCCCTTTGACTTAAGTCACCGGGACTGTCGCCTGCGCCCACGCGGCCCGGCGAGTCCTCCCCCTCCAGAACGTAGTATGTGCGAAAGAATGCCAATTGCCCGAATGGAAAGCAACCAGCGGCGCCCTTTGCGGCCCGCGTTCATGCGACGCGGAGGAAAGGCTCAAAAATGCTTGAATCCAAGCTGCCCGAAGGCAAGTGGAGAGCCCTGCGAATCGACCGCATGGACGCCTTCCTCCCGGCTTACGACTGTCCCGATACGGGTGACGGCAACGCCTGATTCCGTCGCGACAGCGGCGATACGGGCAGCATTGGCCGGCGACGCGGCGAAGAGCAACTCATAGTCGTCGCCGCCCGTCAGCGCTGTTCCGAACCATGACGAATTCGCGTCCACGGCGCGGCTGGCGGCCGGCGAAAGCGGAACCAGCGATGCCTCGATACGGGCGCCAACGCCGGAGGTTTCGCAGAGATGCCCGAGATCCGCCATAAGTCCGTCCGACACATCAAGCGCGGCGCTGGCAAGGCCGACAAGGCGTGACCCCAATGCGGTTCGCGGCTGAGGGCATCTGTAGCGGTCGATGAGCGATCGAACATCTTCGAGGGCGCCGACGAGTCGTCCCTCGGCCGCGGCGAGGCCGAGCGCTCCGTCGCCAATCGTGCCGGAGACATAGAGGTCATCGCCAATTCGGGCGCCGGATCGGCGCAACATCTTGCCGCGCGGCACCTCGCCGATCGCGGTCAGCGAGAAGTTGAGCGGCCCCGGGGTCGAAACCGTGTCGCCGCCCCAGAGCGCAATGCCAAATGTCTTCTGATCGCGGCGCAGTCCATCCGCGAAACCCTCGATCCATGCGAGCGTCGTGTCCGCGCGCCACGAGGTCACGAGGAGATAGCCGCGCGGCGTCGCGCCCTTGGCCGCAAGGTCGGAAAGGTTCACGCGCAGCAGCTTCTGCGCGACGCTGTCGGCCGGATCTGAGCTTAGAAAATGCACGCCTTCGACAATGGCATCGACGGTGAGGACAATCTCCATGCCCTCGCCCGGCGCGAAGAGGGCGGCGTCATCGGTCAGACCGAATGCCCCCGGCGCTTCGGCCGAAAGTGGCGCGAAGACTTTTGCGATCAGACTGAACTCGTCAGGACGATCCGGCTGCGGCATTGCCCGCACCACCCGTCTTGCGCTGGTTCGCACCCAGCCTGTCGAGCACAGCATTGACGACGCCGGGCTCGTCGCCCTCGAAGAAGGCGTGGGCGACATCGACATATTCGTTGATGACAACCTTCACCGGCACATCCTTGCAGCGGCGCAATTCGTAAGTGCCGGCACGCAGGATCGCACGAAGCGTCGAGTCGATGCGCGTCAGCGACCAGTTCTTCGCCAGCGCGCCGTTGATCGCGAGGTCAATGTCGCGCTGCTCGCGCACGACGCCGCGAATGACGTCTTCGAAATGCGCCTCGTCGGCCTGCGGGTAAATCTCGCCCTCGATCTCCTGACCGAAGCGGTGATGCACGAACTCGTCGACGATGTCGTCGAGCTGCGTACCCGCGACATCCATCTGATAGAGCGCCTGCACCGCGCCAAGACGGGCCACGCTACGCGCGTTGTTGCCGAGATTTTTGCCGCCCGAAGCAGGCGGCTCCGCCGAAGCCATCATTTTGGCAACACCTTGCGTCATGCGCCCAAGCTGCGCTTGAGATCGATCATATCGAGGCAGGCCCGCGCAGCGCCGCCGCCCTTGTTCTTTTCGGTCACCCGGACGCGGGCCAGAGCCTGCGCCTCGTTTTCGACCGTCTGGATGCCGTTGCCGAGCGCGAGAGAGCGTTCGACCGACAGATCCATCAGCGCCCGCGCCGACTCGTTGGAGACAATATCA
>JAJXZC010000066.1 GCA_021780275.1 Pseudomonadota bacterium | reverse complement strand
AAAAGCGGCTCACCTTCCTTCACGCGCGCGCCGACGAGGACGTAAATCTTGTCGATGATGCCGGTGACGCGCGGACCGAGCGTCGTGGTCTTGGCAGCTGCAATTGTACCGGTGCCGATCACGGGTTCGACGAGTTCCCTCGGCGTTACTGTCGTTTCGAAGACGGCGACCTGATCGACAGGCTTCTTCGCCTTCGCGTCCTTTTCGCCATCGCCACAGGCAGCGAGCAGGGCAAATGCCGCAAGGGAAAATGTGACGTTTATGAATAAACGCCCAGACCGCGACGAGTTCGGCCACGCAGTAATCGACGACAACACCATCTTTGAAACTTGCTCCCCGCCACGAGCCATTGCGCTCGCTCCCATTGGCCTTTAGTTTACTTGAATATGGTATCCTAGGTTACAACTTGGAAAGGTGCAATTTGTCTTTAGGGTTACCCTCCGACAAATCGCCCCTCGGCCCCGAAGCGGGTGAGGCGCGGGACGAAGAACATCGCCAGTTTGCCTGGACGCTGCATGACGTCTTTCGCCTGATGCAACGCTCATGGAACCGTCGCCTGCGCGAAAGTGGCCTTGGCATCAGCCCGGCCCAGTCGCGCGTGCTGACTGAAATCCACAAGCACGGTGGCCAGACCCAGACCTCCATTGCCGAAAACGTCGAGATGGAAAAGGCCCCGCTTGGCCGCATCCTTGATCGCCTGGAAGAACTGGATCTCATCGAGCGCAGGCCCGATCCCGCTGACCGTCGCGTTCGTCTTGTTTTCCAGACCGAGAAGGCGGAATGCCTCGACGAACCCATGTGGGGCACAGCCCGCGGCCTTTTTGAAAGCGCGCTCAAGGATTTCTCGCCTGAAGACTTGCAGCTTCTCATTTCCATGCTTGAGCGGCTCAAGGAAAATCTCCTCGAAGCGGAAGGCGGACTCGTCGCCAATGAGCACTCAACCGACAAATAGGTCAGTAGCTCGCTTCGAGACCCCAACATGACGCAACGTCAAATTTGAGGCTCTTTTCAGGGCCGAGATTTGCGGGAACAATAAGAAAAAAGAACAGGGTGCAAGGTCGCGTGAGACGCGGCTTCGATCCATCAAGTCAATTCGATCAACGCGTTATCGGGGCGGGCCTTTTAGGGCGCGCGATCGATGGCCACGGAGGACATATGAATTTCGATTTTTCCGACGACCAGAAAATGCTCAAGGAGCAGGTTCGCAAGTTTCTGGGCGACAAGAGCCCGCTGAGCGTCACACGCCGCATTCTCGAAGGCGACGAGTCCTACGCCAAGGATGTCTGGAAAGGACTTGTCGAAATGGGCCTCACCGGCACCGCCATCCCCGAAGCCTATGGTGGCCTCGGTCTCGGCGCGCTGGAGCTTTGCGTCATCGCCGAAGAGCTTGGCCGCTCCGTTGCCGCCACGCCTTTCTCGTCTTCCGTCTATCTCGCCAGCGAAGCCATCAAGCTTTTCGGCACGGAGAAGCAGAAGGAAACATGGCTGCCCAAGCTTGCCGAAGGCTCGATCATCGGCACGCTCGCCGTTTCGGAAGGCATGCATGCCGCCAGCGTCCGCAACATCGAAGTCAAATTCGATGGCGGCAAGGTCAATGGCGTCAAGATGCCGGTGCCCGATGGTGACATTGCCGATGTTGCCGTCGTCGTCGTTAACTCCGGCGGCGCGGGCGAACAGGCGATCTCGCTCGCCATCGTCGATCTCAAGGGCGCAGGCGTGACGAGCGAAGTGCTCCGCACCATCGACCCGACGCGCTCGCAGGCCAAGATCACCTTTAAAGACGCTGCCGCCGAACTCATGGGTCCGGCAGGGCAGGGCTGGGGTCAGCTCCAGCGCGTGCTCGATGGCGCTGCCGTGCTCTTCGCCTTCGAACAGGTCGGTGGCGCAGAAGCCGCCATTGAAATGGCGCGCGACTATTCGCTCGAGCGTTATGCCTTCGGTCGTCAGATCGGTTCCTATCAGGCGATCAAGCACAAGCTCGCCGACATGTACGTCAAAAAGGAACTGGCGAAGTCCAATTCCTATTTCGGCGCCATGATGCTGAACGACGAAGGCGGCGAACTGCCTGAAGCCGCCGCCGCCGCGCGCATCGCGGGCAATGACGCCTATGTCTTTGCCGCGCAGGAAAGCCTCCAGACGCATGGCGGCATTGGCTACACATGGGAAGCGGATACGCAGTTCCATTATCGCCGCGCCAAATTGCTGGCGCTCACCGTTGGCAGCTCCGCGCAGTGGAAGGAAAAACTCGCCGCGCGCCTCGAAGCCCGCAACGCCGCCTGAGCCAGCGCCCGCAATTTAAAGAATTCAAAGGACTGAAAACATGGACTTCAACGACACACCCGAAGAAGCCAAATACCGCGCCGAAGTGCGTGCCTGGCTCGACAAGAACGCCACCCGCAAATCCGAAGCCAAGGATGCCGAACAGGCAAAGACGCTCGAAGAGCTGCTGCAGAAGTCGAAGGCCTGGCAGGCCAAGAAGGCCGAGAACGGCTATGCCTGCATCACCTGGCCCAAGGAGTGGGGCGGCGGTGGCGGCACCACCATCCAGAACGTGATCTACGGTCAGGAAGAATCGAACTACGCCGTCACCGGCAGCGTCTTCGCCATCGGCCTTGGCATGTGCATCCCCACCGTCATGACCTGGGGCACGGACGAGCACAAGGCGCGCTTCGTGAAGCCCGCCGTGCGTGGTGACGAAATCTGGTGCCAGCTCTTCTCCGAACCTGCTGGCGGTTCCGACGTCGCTGGTCTGCGCACCCGCGCCGAAAAGGACGGCGATGATTGGGTCATCAACGGCCAGAAGGTCTGGACCTCCGGCGCGCATTATTGCGACTACGGTATCGTTCTCGTCCGCACCGATCCCAATGTGCCAAAGCACAAGGGCCTCACCATGTTCTGGGTCGATATGAAGGACCCGGGCGTCGAAGTGCGGCCCATCAAGCAGATGTCGGGCGACTCGAACTTCAACGAAGTCTTCTTCACCAATGTCCGCGTCAAGGACGACCAGCGTCTTGGCAAGGTCGGCGATGGCTGGAAGGTGG
>JAJXZC010000390.1 GCA_021780275.1 Pseudomonadota bacterium | reverse complement strand
CGGAGTTCACGACGCAGCTTGTGCAATATTCGAGCGTCGAACAGCAGATTCAGGCCAACAAGAACCTCGAAACGCTGATCTCGACCGTCGGCAACCAGAACGCGACCTTCGCCGTCAACCTTCTCGGCAAGCAGGTTTCGGCCACCGGCACGGGCGCCGCACTCTCCAACGGCTCGGCCAACTGGGGTTACAACCTCGCCAGCGATGCATCGACCGTCAATGTGAGCATCGTGAATTCCACGGGCACGACGGTCTATTCGACGACGACCGCCGGCACTGCGGGCAACAACAGCTTCACCTGGGACGGCAAGGACAGCTCCGGCGCAACCCAGCCGGACGGCACCTATTACATCAACCTCACGGCCGCCGACGCCACCGGCGCAGCGGTCACGTCCTCGACCTCGATTACAGGAAAGGTGTCGGCCGTCGACTTCAGCAACGGCGCCCCGAAAGTGACCGTGAACGGCGCACAGATCGATTACGGCAACATTACCGCCGTATTGAACGGATCTTGAGCCAAGAGTCCCACAACGAAACACCTAAGCCTTTGATTTTTGCTGATTTTTACCATGCGACTTAGGCGTTTCTTAAACGGGCTTCGATAGGCTTGCGTCCAAGTAACGAGCACGGAGAACCTGTTCGATGAGCGAGCAGTATACGCACAAGATCAACTACGTGATCGGGCCGGACGGAAGCCCGCTCACCGTGGCTGATTTGCCGCCACCGGACACGAAGCGCTGGGTGATCCGCCGCAAGGCGGAAGTCGTGGCAGCCGTCCGCGGAGGGCTGATCAGTCTGGACGACGCCTGCCGGCGTTACACGCTGACCGTCGAGGAATTCCTCAGCTGGCAGCGCTCCATCGAGCGCCACGGCCTGGCCGGACTGCGCGCCACGCGCGTCCAGCAATACAGGCAGTAGCCCTGCGGATTGCCACAAAGCCGCTCTTACGAACGCGCCGGTGAAGGTTTCCTTCGCCGGCGTTTTTCGTTTTGTTCTCCCCTTTCCTTCCTCCGCGACCGCTGACCGGCAATTTTTGCCGGGCGCGTTAAGCATCTGTTTAGCTTATGGGCGGTAATTTTTACCTACCGGCACGGGGTCGGGGATCCGCATGGGCAATTGGGCGCGGGTTTCCGGGGGGCAAAGAATTTGCCGAAAACCTGGTGTCTTGCATCGACGCATGTCCGAGGAACGGGCTGGCGCTTCGGAGCGGTGACACTTGAGGTGGGACGTGGGCGGATTCTCGAATCTTCTGAAATCGCTGGGATTGGCGCGGCTTGCGACGCTTGGCGTCGTCGCTCTCTCATTGCTCGGCTTCTTCGCCTATATCGGCCTGCGCATGTCTGCCGAGCCGATGGCGCTGCTCTACTCCGACGTGGCGCAGGAAGATGCGGGCAAGATCGGCGCAACGCTCGACGCGCAAAAGGTTCCCTATGAGCTTCGCGGCGAAGGCAACATGATCTATGTGCCGGAAAGCCAGGTTCTGAAGCTCCGCATGTCGCTTGCCTCCAAGGGCCTGCCCTCCGGCGGCACCGTCGGCTACGAAATCTTCGACAATGCCGATGCGCTCGGTACAACGAATTTTCTGCAGAACATCAATCACCTGCGCGCACTCGAAGGCGAGCTGTCGCGCACGATCCGTTCCATCGATGGCATCGACGGCGTGCGTGTCCATCTCGTCATGCCGGAGCGCGAACTCTTCTCGCACGACAAGCGCGCGCCCTCCGCCTCGATCGTGCTCAAGGTGCGCGGCACGCTCGCCGTGCAGCAGGTCAAGGCGATCCAGCAGCTCGTGGCCTCTGCGGTCGAAGGACTCTCGCCCGGCCATGTGTCGATCGTCGACGAGCACGGCACCCTGCTCGCGAGCGGCACGGGCGATGACGGCCAGTCGATGATCACCGCGACCGTCGACGAACAGCGCGCTTCCTACGAAAACAACCTTCGCACGCATGTCGAGGATATCATTCAGCGCGTCGTCGGGCAGGACAAGGCCCGCGTCGAAGTCACTGCGCAGATGGATTACAACCGCGTGACCCAGACCTCGGACCTCTTCGATCCGAACGGCCAGGTCGTGCGCTCGACGCAGACCGTCGCCGACACGTCGAACAACACCGACGGCAAGCAGGCTCAGTCGGTTTCGGTCGGCAACAATCTGCCCAACGCCAACCTCGCCGGCTCGCAGGACCAGGGCACGACCTCCCAGCAGACCGCGAACCGTAACGAGGAAACGGTCAACTACGAGATCTCGCGCACGACCAAGACGGAAACGCTTGAGCCCGGCCGCGTGAAGCGCATCTCCGTCGCCGTTCTCGTCGACGGCATCTATGCGAAGGGCGCCGATGGAAAGCAGCTCTATACGCCGCGCTCCGATCAGGAGATCGCAAAGATTCAGGCGCTGGTGAAGTCGGCCATTGGCTATGACGAGGCGCGCGGCGATCACGTCGAGGTGGTCAATCTCCAGTTTGCCGAACCCGTCGCTCTCGAACCGATCGCGACGACCGCCGCGCCGCTCCTCGGCCTCACCAAGGCCGACTACATGCGCATCGGCGAGCTCGGCGTTCTCGCCGTCCTTGCGCTCGTCGCGATGTTCTTCGTCATTCGCCCCATGCTCGGCGGCCTCACGGCCAATGCCGGCCATATCGCCGTACCCGCGATCGGCGTGAGCGCCGCGGCGGCCGGCGCCACTGCCGCCCTGCCCGCGCCGGACGGCGCGCTTTCCGGTGACGATATTTCCCGCGTGTTGATGGAAGGCGCGTCGCATGACGCTCACGGCCCGGACTCGATGATCGACATTGCGCAGGTCGCTGGAAAAGTGAAGCACTCCTCCGTCAGGAAGATCGGCGAACTCGTCTCCGTCCATCCCGACGAATCCATCTCCATTCTCCGTAGCTGGCTGCACGAAACCGCGTAAGGAACGACGTCAGTGGCAACCGTACCGAAAAAACAAGACGACAAGGCCATGACCGGCCCGCAGAAGGCGGCGATCTTCATGCTCGCGCTCGGCGCGGACGATGCCGCCTCGCTCTGGGAAATGTTCGATGACGA
>JAJXZC010000321.1 GCA_021780275.1 Pseudomonadota bacterium | reverse complement strand
GGAACATGCGGTGACCCCGCAAAATCTTTTCAGCTTCATCGAATGGGCCCCCAGGGCTGTTCAACGCTGTTTACATTCCACGATATGACAGGGCGATGGTCGGGTCGAGAGCTGCGGCCCACATAGCGTTTGCGATGTTTTCGGCGCCGTTTGCGCGGGCGATGTTGAGGGCCTGACTGCGCAGGCGCGCCATGATGCCGGGATTGACGCGGATGCGGCTGGCGTCCTCGGCGAGCGTGACGTCGCGGACCCAGTGGTTCTTGTTCTCGATGGCCCAATGATTGCGGATCGCGCTGGCGAAGATTTTGGCGGGCAGCATGACGGAAGACACATAGAAGGCCGTTTCTTCGCGCCTCGTCCACATACCGGTCGCGGCGGAGCGGATTGATGTTTCGCGGGTGACGCGCACCACGGCGGCGACCCACGGCTTCCATTCGCTGCCCTCAAGCCCACGACCGGGCGCGAAAACTTCGACGCGCCGGTCCTCTTGGCGATTTCGCGCCAGATTGCGGCTGTCGTCGAGAGCGATCGGCGCCGTCATCGCGACGATGCGCCCAAGCTGACGCAGCAAGCTCGGCTGGTTGTTTTTGACCTGAACGATCAAATCGTTGCCGGTTTCGCGGGCGACCTCAAAGGTTTTTTTGACAGTGCATTGCGTCAAGCGTGAAGACGCGGCCGCTCAATCCCATTGCGGCAATCAGCGCCTGCGCCGCGGGGATTTCGTTCGATTTCTCATCGATGACCTCATGCGCGAGAATGATCTGATGATCGACGGCGAAGGCGCTCAAAACATGCGCGGCCTTGCGGTCGGCAAAGGCGTCGAAGCTTTGCCGCAGCGTCTTGCCGTCGATGGCGATGAAGCGGGAGGGCTCGGCGGCGCAGGACCGGTCGAGCCCTTCCGCATGGCGCCGAAACGCCCGCTCCATTTCATTCGGATCAAGTTGCTGCAAGATGCCGCGGATCGACGTGTAGGCCGGCGCCCGACGCAGCGCCGCGCCGGGGAAGGCCGCGTTCAACAGCGCGAGCCTCGCGCGGATCAGCATATGAACTTGCCGATAAGACCGCGCCCCGCTCAACAGCGCCAGGATCGAAAACAGGATCACGCCGGCTTGGCTATACATTTTCCCTTCGGCGCGGCGGCGGTCAGGGATCGCAGCGAGGCAGGTCGCAAGATCAATCGTCGTCATGGGCAACCTCCGAATCAGGTTGCTCCCTATAGATTCAGAGAGATTCAGGCTGGGGAAGCGAAAAAATTGTCCATCGCCAAGCGTCGCGCCCTCACGCAGTCAAGAGCGTTGAACAGCCCTGAGGACAATCCGGAGGCTGAAGATCGCGACGTCTTTTCTCCCGACGAGGCGATCAAGCTGGCGAGCCTGCCGCTGTTCACCGGATGCGCGTCGCCGTCCCGGATCTGGAATCCGGGCGAATTCTTCATCCAGAATTTCCTCTATTGGGGGTACGTCCTTGCCCTGGTGACCGGCATGCGCCCGGCGGAGATCGCGCAAGTCAGGTGCAGCGACCTCGTTTCGATCGAGGACGAAGAGGGCGTCGTCTGGTTCTTCGACTTCACTGACAGGCTGAAGGACGCGAAGACGTCGACATCCCGGCGCATGATCCCGTTACTGCCGCTGGTGATCGAACTCGGACTCGTGGAGCGCCGCGACACTTTGGTGGAGGCCGGTTACGATCGGCTGTTCCCCGAATGGACGCCTTTGGTGAAAACGACTGGTGAGGTCAAGCATGGCCACGCGCTGTCGAAAAGCTGGCAATACATCAAGGTCAAATTCGGATTCACCCGTCATGGCGTGACCTTGTATTCCGCGCGGCACTGGTTCGCGCAACGGCTTGACGAGATTGGTCAGCTGGCCGAGCGCGCCCGACATATGGCCATGGGGCACGCCACCGGCAAAAGCAAAGCGCGTCTGACATACGGCGCCCAGAGCCTTTCCCTTGGCATTGCCCGTATGATCAATGCGATCTCGGATCCAACGCTAACAAAAGTCGCTGAGATCTTGCTCGATGCGAAACGGCGCGCGGACTGCGGCGAACTTCGGCGCGTTCCGATACTTGAACTCGTCAAAGCTCGCCCTGTCACGACGAGCAGATCGACAGTTCGCTAGATAGCGACCGCCACCCGCACACCAATGGCGTATGGAGGCGAAGCCGTGTCAAAGTCGCGCGGATGATCGCCGAGCGACGGGTTATTCTCGTCGCAAGGTGGCTGGGGTCCGCTTTCTGATCGAAAGCATATAGCAGACCGCACGGCGCCGACCGGCGTGGTCACGAGGAATTTCGATAGTCTCGGTCTTCCTCGTCGGTCGCCGCTCCCGGATCGAGGGCAGCGCCGCGATCCCGCCGGCGCGGCGAGGAACTCGACTTGGCATCGTGAAGTCCCCAAGCAGGCGTCGGAAATTCTTCGAACTTGGCGCGGGGAGCCTGTTCCGTCTCGTGCGCGGGAGGAGAGGCGTCGGCGCCGCCCTGCTTGGTCACGTGGCCAGACCTGCTCGGCGAGGATGCGCCGGTTGCGATCAGAGCCAGCAGTTCCCCGAGCGGATCGTCTTCGGCTTCTTGTCCTGTTGGCGATCTGGCTTCGTCCCAGTTCGACTTCTGGGTGACGAAACGATCCCGAACTTGATGCGGTTCGGGCGTCGGAAAATCCTCGATGTCGAAGCCAGAACCGCCGCGATTTCGCGGCGCAGATTGAATTTCCGTCGCGCGGGCGCGCTCGGTGACCGCGCCTGGACAGTTGAACGCATCCACGAAGCGGAGAAACTCCTCAAGCCCATCTTCGCCTGACGGGAGGGACGGTTCCGCGTCGAAATCGTCACTCTTCAAGATTGGCGGCCCGCTTTCGGCGACGGTGGCCAGCGGCTCGGATGTCTCAATTGGTGCGGGCGCCAGCAGAGAATTTTCCTCCGCGGCGTTCGGCGTGAATCCGGCAGTATGCAGCGCGCGTTTTTCTGGGCCGGCGTTGGCGCGCCCTTGGATCTGTTCGATTGTCACCCCCCGCAGATCGAAAGGTGCGATTTCGGCAAGCAGAGCC
>JAJXZC010000091.1 GCA_021780275.1 Pseudomonadota bacterium | reverse complement strand
GAGATTGCCACGCATGGCGGGGATGATGGCGTTTTCCGCGAAGCTCTTTATGATGCGGGCCTTGAGACGCGGCTTGTAATCGGGGTTGAGCGCGTTCGCCGCCTGGCGCATAGAGGTGGCGTCCTGCTTCAGCATGTCGTTGTAATAGGGGCGGATTTCCTTCTCGACGCCCGCGTCGAAGGCGAGGGAACGTGCCACTGGATCGTTCGTTGCGGCCAGCACATCGCGCAGCACGTGCGCCTGTACCGCTGCAAAAGAACAGCCGCGGCCATAGAGCGGGTTCGTGCGGATCACCGTGTCGCCGATGGGGAAGAAGTTCAAGGCTACCGGCGCGCCGTCCTTCACCATGTGACGCCAGCGGGCCAGCAGTTCGCCCATGCCGAAGACCTTGCTTTTGGGCTCGGCAGTCTCTTCTGCGATCCAATGCGCTATGACGGGCAGTTGCGCGCAGATGCCGTCGAAAATTTCAGGCCGGATGATGGCGCGGCGGATTTCCATTTCGACTTCGGGAACCGCGAGGGTGATCGAGAAGCAGCGGTTGTCGGCGGGGAAGACGCCATATTTGATGAAGCCGAGATCGCCTGCGCCCGGAATTTTCTTTCGCGCCGGTTCGTCCACGCCGTCGCGCAGACGATAGTGCCGCGTGAAATAGACGATGCCGGAAGGCGCAGAGGTTTCGTCGATGGTTGCACCTTTTTCGCGCAACCATTCGAGCGCCTGCGAATTCTTGCCGCCCGCATCGACGATGATGTCGCCGCGCAATTCCTCGCGACCGCTTTCATTTTCGATGACGACGCCCAGCACCTTCAATGCCTTGCCGACCGGTTCGGTGATGAGGTCGCGCACCAGCGTGCTGGTGAGGAAGCGCACGCCGGGCTGGCGGGCCACATAGCGGCGCATGACGAGTTCGAGCGTCGTGCGGCGGCTCGTCAGGATCGTCAGGTCCTCGTCGCCCGGTTCACTGACGAAAGTCGCCTGTTGTTCGAGCGGCAGATTTTCACCGAACTTGATTTCGCGGCAGCCAGCGTCGAGCAGGTCGCGCAGAAGCTCGGGGTAGTTGTCGCGGATGATGTTGTGGAGGCGCGCAAGAAAGGCATGGCTGTGGCGGACATGGCCGACGCCGCGACGGTCCCAGGCCTCAAAGGCTTCGTCGGCTGATGTTTCGGGCGGCGGGGCATCGCGGTCGATGATGATGATCTCGCGGTCCGCCCGGCCAAGCGCCAGCGCGGTGGAGAGCCCGGCGATGCCGCCACCCAGAACAACTATCGTTTCAGCCATACTATTTCTCGTCACACGCCCTCAAACGAGAGGGATTCCATAGTCATCGTGACAAAACTAGACTCTGGTCTAGTGAAAAGATAGGGGGAAATTCGTCGAGAAGTGTCAGCCGGCGATCTTGAGGGCCCGGGCAAAGAGGCAGAGCCAGCCGATCATGAAGGCGACGCCGCCCATGGGGGTGACCAGCACCAGCGCGCGGCTGCCCGTGATGCCCAGCACATATAGCGAGCCGGAAAAGAGCACGATACCGGTAACGAAGGCCCAGCCTGCCGTGGTCACAAGGGCGCTTTCCCCCTGCGTCGCGAGCCAGGCGACGGCGAGCAGCGCCAGCGCATGATACATGTGGTAGCGGGCGCCGATCTCGAAGGCGTTGAGCTCTTCGGGCGTTGCACGATTGGCCAGCCCATGCGCGCCGAAGGCACCGAATGCGACGGCGAGAAAGCCTGAACAGGCGGCGATGGAGAGCCAGAGTTTCATGTGTGTGTCTCTTCTGTGTTGGCGCGAGTTCGCATTCTAAGCAGAATGTGAGCCTCATGTTTACCGGGGAATGGAGATGAACGAAATGTCACGACATGTTTTCCGGATTTTAGCGTTGTTTTTCTTTTGTCTCGCGAGTGGCGCAGCCTCGGCGGGGATTTTCTCCAGCGGCGTCGATCTTCCGGCAGGCGCACGCATTGAGCGGGATGTCGCCTACGGGCCGGGTGAGAAGCAGCGTATCGATGTCTATATTCCGGCAGGCGCGCATGATGCGCCGATCGTCGTCATGGTGCATGGCGGCGCCTGGCTTTATGGCGACAAGTCAAATGCAGGCGTCGTTCAGAACAAGGCGGCGCATTGGCTGCCCAAGGGTATGATCTTTGTCTCGGTCGGCTATCCGCTCGTGCCCGACGCCGATCCGGTGACACAGGCGGGCGACGTGGCGAAGGCCATCGCGCTTGTGCAGTCGAAGGCGGCTTCATGGGGCGGGGATGCTTCGCGCATCGTGCTGATGGGGCATTCGGCGGGTGCGCATCTCGTGGCGCTTGTCGCTGCCGATCCGTCGATTGCAGCCGCTGCCGGGGCGAAGCCCTGGCTCGGCACCGTGGTGCTCGACAGCGCGGCGCTCGATTTGCCAGCCATCATGCGTCGCAAGCATTATCGTTTCTATGACCGCGCCTTTGGTGACGATCCCGCCTATTGGGGCAAGGCCTCGCCTCTGCAGCAGTTGAAGGTCGTGCCCCATCCGATGCTGATCGTCTGTTCGACGCAGCGCGCGGATTCCTGTCCGCCGTCTGATGCCTTTGCAGCCAAAGTCGTGTCACTCGGTGGCCGTGCGAGCGTGTTGCGGGAGGACAAGACGCATAAGCAGATCAACGTCGATGTCGGTCTGCCGGGCGACTACACCGACAGGATCGACGCTTTTCTCGCGTCACTCGGCGTGCGCTAGGCTTCCAGACTGCGCCTCAGCGTTCCAACCGTTGTCTGACGAATGCGATTGAGGTCTGTCGTCGGGTCGATCAGCCATTGTGTGCTGACGCCGAGGAGGAGACTCCCGATCATCAGCGCGGCGGCTTCGGCGTCGAGTTCGGTTGAGACGGTGCCGTCGCGCTGGCCGCGTTCGATCTGCGCCATGAAGCGTTCCTTCGCCTTCTGGTGCGAGGCGGCGAAGGCGGAGCGAAGATGTGAGAGCGTCGATACCGTTCCCGCCATGGCGATGAAATAGGCGCGCAGTTCGGTTTCGGCTTCGAAGTTCCTGAGGAAGATATCGACCGAGGCGAGCACCTCTTCGAGGC